>CALVFC010000057.1 GCA_944326735.1 uncultured Limosilactobacillus sp.
TCGAGTGCTAATTGCTTAGCTAATTCAGTCTTAACAACACCGGTAGGACCAACGAAGAGGAAGGAACCAATTGGTTGGTCACCTTCGTCAAAGCCAGCCCGGTTACGACGAATAGCACGAGCAACTGCTTCAACGGCTTCGTCTTGGCCAATTACCTTGCCTTCAAGCCGCTTGTCCATGTCCTTCAGACGTTCAACGTCAGAAGCACCAATCTTGGATACTGGAATACCAGTCATTTGTTCAACTGCCTTGGCAACGTCTTCTGGAGTAGCAGTAACCTTGTCGTCTTCAGAACCTTGCTTGAGTTGCTTTTGCAATTCTGCAATCTTGTCCTTAGCAGCTTGAGCAGCCTTGTAGTCTTCCTTCTTAGCGGCTTCTTGTTGCTTCTTCTTTTCGTCTTCGATGTCCTTTTCAATTTGCTTAGCATCGTGAGCAGGGTGCTTTGCAGCTAAGTGAGCGGCCGTCATGTCAACCAGGTCAATAGCCTTGTCAGGTAAGGACCGTTGTGGCATGTATTGAACAGAGTAGTCAACCGCTGCCTTAAGAACATCGTCTGGCAACTTAACGTTGTGGTGCTTTTCGTATAATGTCCGAATACCCTTCAAGATTGCTAAAGTATCAGCCTTGCTTGGTGCGTTAACCGTTACTGGGTTGAACCGCCGAGCTAAAGCAGCGTCCTTCATAATCGTGTTCCGGTATTCATCTTGAGTAGTAGCACCGATTACCGTGATTTCACCACGTGACAAAGCCGGCTTGATAATGTCAGCCATCCCCTTTGAACCAGAGGAGTCACCAGTGGAACCGGCACCGATGATTTGGTGAATTTCATCGAAGAAGAGAATGATGTTGCCAGCCTTCTTGACTTCATCAATCAGCTTTTGCATGTTCTCTTCGAAGCTGCCACGGTATTGAGTACCAGCTTCCAAGCCAGAAATGTCGATAGAGATGATTTCCTTGTCCTTAATGGCAGCTGGAACATCCCCAGAAACAATGGCTTGAGCCAAACCTTCAACAACGGCAGTCTTACCAACACCAGCGTCACCAACTAGTACTGGGTTGTTCTTCGTCCGCCGGCTTAAGATTTCGGCAGTTTCTTGAATTTCCTTGTTACGGCCGATAACTGGGTCCAGCTTGTGTTGACGAGCTTCTTCAGTTAAATTACGACCGAGCTTTTGTAAAATACTTTCTTTTCCTTGTTTTTGTTGTTGTACTGGGCGGCCTTCTTGAGGATCAGCGCCGCCAGGTAACCGGCCAGTTTGCCGGTATTGAGCAAATTCTTCTGGTGTAACTTCACGACCATTAATTAAGTAACGACGGTTGTCTGAGTTGTAACCGTTCATACCACCCATTAATGAGTTAAAAATGTCGTTCATGTCACTGTCAAATGGATTCATTGGATTTTGAGCCATATTGCAATCCCCCTTAAAATCATATTCATTCCAAATTAGTAGTCTTGTTTTATTTGTTATAAAAGGAACAATCCTTTTCAAGGCTACATCGACTTATCACAGCTTCATTCCAAATAGTGCTCCTCCAATTCTTTCAGCACTTCCCACATTCGCTTGTGTTGAGCTTGGGCTAAAGCGTCCAAATCTCGCAGGTTCAGTGAGGTTGAACTCGACTGTGGCTTATTGAAAGATTTGTGTAAAGTCGTGTAACCATATCCGGATCGCTTTGATACTTGATAGATCGTCAAATCGTGGACCGTCAAGTAGTGTTTAATGTCAATCCGCATAACCTCACTTCCTTTACATCTATAAGTATATCACATTTGTGGTATAACACAAGTGTGATATAGCAAAAAAGTGAAATATTTTTAAATTTTTTTGGATTTTCTTTCTTAAAAGCTATTGACATATATTAGAAATAGATTAGAATAATGATAATCTCTTAATCAATTGAGGAATGGCAAAGGTAGTTATTGTTATCTCTTTTCTATGTGTGCTTTAACCATTCCCAGATATTCCCCCAAGTATCTGGGAATAACTATTTTACTCATTCCAATTCTACAAAGAAGTCACTGCTCCCCGCGGTGGCTTTTTTGCGGTTTAAAAGGGTGCTAATACGGCTGGGTCGAAACGTGAGCAGTAGCTAAGCTTCTACTGCTACTGAGTCGAAACGTGCTCGCCAGGAGCTTCTACTGCAACCAAGTCGAAACGTGCTCGGCCTAAGCCCTTAGTGTCTAGCTACGTAAGGATACTTGATGCGCTCCGCACCTCAAGCACCTTACTAGGCTAGCCATACAGGGCTCTTAACGGCCTCGCACTCTAAGCAAATTATTTGCCTTCCCCTCCCGCTTTCGTCATACTGTGATTAACAATAAAGGAGCTGATATTCATGAGTACTTTCAAAGTTAAAGCAACCAAAACTTCCACCGGTCTCCAAGTCTCTGCTGGCACCCGGGGCTTCGAAATCACATTCGACGAACCCAACAGCACTAATACGGGAATGAACCCGGTCGAAGTACTATTAACTTCCTTCGGTGCATGTACCGCCATCACAGCTAACGAGCTCGCCAAAAAGAACCATTTCGACCTCCGCGCATTTTGGATCGAAATCGAGGGTGACCTTGGCCGTGAAGACGTCGCTGAAGGTGATAACCGTAGCAAATTTACCGAAATTCGTTTCACTCCGCACCTCCGTACCGACGAATCTGATGAAGATATTCAAAAGTTCATGGCTGAAGTTGAGCGTAAGTGCCCCGTTCGTAACACCCTTGAATTCGGGACTAAATTTGTCGCTGATGGATTCGTACGTGAATAAGGCATATTAATTATGGCATACATTAAACGCATTCGTGATAAGGTTGGTCATGAACCATTAATTATGACGTCCGCATCTGGTGCACTGTTGAATGATCAGGGTGCGGTTCTCTTACAAAGCCGTGCCGATACTGGCGATTGGGGCTTCCCCGGTGGCTATATGGAGTATGGGGAATCGTTCGTCGACACTCTCAAGCGGGAGTTCAAGGAAGACGGTGGTTTTGAAGTAACCCCCATTAAGCTATTGCAGTTAATGGATCAAGATTTTTATACCTACCCGAATGGTGATAAGGTCCAACCCATTAATGCCTTTTTCCTTGTTAAATTGGCTAACCAGAAGCATTTTCCTACTAAGCCCACTGAAACTAACGAAACCAAGTTCTGGTCACTGGACCAGCAACCACCACACTTCTTCAATGGCCAACATGAAGAAATGTGGCAAATTCTCCAACAAGAACTCAATAAATAATATTAAAACGGGATCAAGAATGTTACTTGATCCCGTTTCTTTATTAGAAGTTGAGTTTTGCTAACCACGACTTTACCTGACGAGGGTTGCTTAACACTGCCCCTTGGTTAACGTGAACATCATAGTTGTTTTCCTTCACTGCCCGTTCCACGTAACTTTGTGAGCGGCCATACCCAGACCCACCAGAAGTGGCGAATGTCGCCAGGTTTTTACCATTCAGGTCTAACTGGTCAATCGTTGCACTAATTAAGCGTGGTGGAATTCCCCACCAAATCGGATGACCGATAATTACGTTGTCATAATTAGCTGTATCAGGTAAGTCTTCTGTGATTGGTACCCGACTATCGTGTTGGTGTTGTTCAATCGACGTCCTTGATTGTGGATCATTCCAGTCCAAATCAGCATCGGTGTATGGTTGCTGGGGGTGAATCGGGTAAATGTCAGCAGAAAGTTGTTGTGCAACCTCTTCAGCGATCCGCTTAGTAGTATTCGTTGCTGAATAATAGAGAACTAGCGTTTTTGCCATTGAGTTCATCCTCCGTTCCGTTTATTAATAATTAGTCGCTAACCACGATGTATGACTTGATTGCCTTGTGATCAGCCATTGCTTGGTAAGCATCGTTAATTTGGTCAAGAGTAAATGTCTTATCAAAGACCTTACCTGGGTTAATTTCACCATCGAGGACGGCCTTTAGAAGAACTTCTTTATCGTAGGTCGTTACCGAAGCAGGGCCACCGGCAATCGTTGAGTTGGTGTAGAAAATTTGGGCAGGATTAAGTTCGGCCCCATGAGGCAGACCAACCCGACCAATGTAAGAACCAGGGCGGCCGATTTGCATTGCTTCTTCATTTGATTGAGCAGTACCAACACATTCCAAGATGGCATCAGCCCCGCCATTAGTGACTTCTAGTAGTTGCTTAACACCTTCGTCACCACGTTCAGCAACGTTATCGGTAGCTCCAAATTCCTTCGCCAGAGCGGCCTTGTCAGCGTGCCGACTAGTGGAAACAATTTGCTTAGCGCCACGTAACTTAGCGGCAATGATGGCGCATAGGCCAACTGCTCCGTCCCCTAGTACAACAACGGTGTCGCCAGGTTTAACATGTGCCACCCGTGCGGCATGGTATCCCGTGGCCATTACATCTGCCAGGGTCAAGAGAGACTTCATCATTCCTTCGCTGTAGTCCGCTGGCTTTCCTGGGACTTTGACCAATGCCCATTGTGCGTGCTGGTAACGAACATATTCTGCCTGGTAGCCAGATGAAAAGTTGTCCTGGAGTGAGTGATCCATGCAGGTACCATCGTAACCGGCAACACAAGCCCGACAGTGACCACAACCATGAGTGAATGGCGCAATTACAAAGTCGCCAGGTTTGACGCTAGTAATGTTCTTACCGACTTCTTCCACAATTCCGATAATTTCATGACCATCATTTTCGTGATCATGTTCTTCCAGTCCTTTGTAGGACCACATATCAGAACCACAGAAACAAGTCCGTAATACCTTAATAATCGCGTCATCGTCTTGTTGAAGTTGTGGCTTGTCCACTTCTTTAATGTCAATCTTACCGGCACCTTCAAAATCTGCAAACTTCATAATATAACCTCCCTGTGCTTAACTTTCACTATTAAGTATAGGGAGGACGATCATCGTTGAAAATTCAGACTTTCTCATGCTAGTATAAAAATAATTGATAGTGGAGGTGAAACAATGATTGATAATTACCTATTAGAAGGATTAGTCGCGTTTATGAATAACGGAACACTTGCTAAAACAGCGACACAGTTGGGCATAACCCAGCCCGCGGTGACTCGTAATATGCATAAACTAGAAGATGAATTGGGAGTAGTGCTTTTTCACCGTAGTCCCAATAAGGTTACTTTGACCGAAACGGGATCCTTTGCCGCGCAAGAAGCAGTTAAGTTGTTGCAGTCCAATAACGACTATGTCTCCAGGGTTCACCAATTTAATCAGAATCAAGCACAGATCGAAGTCGCTAGTAACGCTCCTGGCCCCATCATTGTCCTGCGTTCTCTCCATTTGCCGAACGTTAAAATATCCGCCAATTTGGTTGAGCATAACTTTATTTCACTTTTAGATAAACAACAAGTAACCTGCTTATTAATTAACCAGCCATTGCAAACCCCATCAATCGATTCAACCTACCTGGGGATTGAACGCATGGCCGTTAATCTACCGGCGGATAGTTCACTAGCCACCAAAAAGCAGCTATCATATGAAGACTTCCGTGGGCAAACATTACTCAGTCCCCGCGACATTGGCTTCTGGCAGAAGATTTACGAAGACCATATTCCTGATGGCAAGATAATCTATCAGGAGCATTCCCACGACTATAGTAAGATTCTCAATTTTTCTACACTTCCCTACTTCACCACGAATCTTACTCAGCTGAGTACTAATTGGGGTGCTGACTTGCCGCACGATCGGGTACTCGTGCCACTAAAAGATGCCTTTGCCCAGCAAAAGGCCTACGCTTGCTATTTGACAGCTAATCACCATCAGCTGGCACCACTAATTCAACAATTACAGGATAAGTGGGCAACTGTTGACTAAATGGCGTATGATAGAATAGATTTATTTATATCAAAGGAGAAAAATAATGGTTTGGACTTGGGACGTCATTCGACGCATCATTGAAGTACTATGGCTGATTAACATTGGCTTTGCAATTTGGACGGTCTTCCGGAGTCGTCGCGATATTGCAGCCACTTGGGCATGGCTCCTGGTTTTATCAGTCTTCCCATATGTAGGTTTTATCTTATACATGTTTGTTGGTCGTCAACTATCGCATGATGATATCTTCAGTATTCGAAAGGAACAGGCGGCCTTTCGCAACTCTTTCTTGGACAAGCAGCATCAACTGTTAACTCAACACCAGCTGTTACCGCGTAGTGACCGTAAGCCGCGGGCCCGTATGCTAGCGGAGTTAAACTTAAACAATGATGATGCTATTTTAACCTTTAACAACCAGGTGGAAGTCTTTACTGATGGTCACGCTAAGTTTGAACAGTTAATTGACGACATCGACCATGCGCAACATACGATCGCCGTTGAATATTACACCTTCTATGCTGACCACCTTGGTCACCGCGTTTTGGACGCGTTGGTACGAGCAGCACAACGTGGTGTTAAGGTCCGCGTCCTGTACGATGCCAGCGGATCACGAGGAACAAAACCCGCTTTCTTTGCCCCGTTGACTAAGCTTGGCGGTGAAGCCCAAGCATTCATTTCCAGTTCTTCCAAGTGGTACACTTCGCCTCGTCTGAACTACCACCTGCACCGGAAATTGGTCATCATTGACCACCAGCTGGGTTACATTGGGGGCTTTAACATTGGTGACCAGTACCTCGGTGATAGTCCAAAGTTCGGTTACTGGCGTGATACCCACCTGCGGGTCATCGGTCAAGCAGCATTGATGATGGAAATCCGTTTTGCAATGGACTGGAACACGACTTGCCGACGCACCCATAAGCAACACCTGCATCTAGACGAAGAGTTAGCCCATTTTAACGTTGTTCGTCCTGACGATACGCAGCCGAATAACGTTCCAATGCAAATTGTTTCTTCTGGACCAGATAACGACCATTACGCTATTCGTCGTGGGTACGAAGGAATCATTGCTACAGCTCGTAAGTATGTCTACATTCAGTCACCATATTTAATTCCCGAAAGTTCTGTCCTGGAAGCACTAATTATCGCTGCCAAAAGTGGGGTAGATGTCCGGATCATGGTGCCTTGCATGCCCGACCACCCATTCGTGTACCGGATGACTGAATACTATGCTAAGTACCTTGTCCATAATGGTGTCAAGGTTTACCGCTACGATAATGGTTTCATTCACGCAAAGACAATTGTATCTGGTACTAATATTGCTTCTGTTGGTTCCGCTAATCAAGACTACCGGAGTTACAAGCTAAACTTTGAAGTTAATGCCTTCACCTATAGTCCAGAATTATCGGCCAAGCTCAAAAAGATCTTTGAAGATGACATGATGAACTGCACGCCAATGACCGAAGAATACTTCGATCAGCAATCGACCTGGCTTAAATTCAAGCAACAATTCTCTCGTCTTCTTTCACCAATTTTTTAAAAGAATTCGGTCCGTCATGGGCCGTTTTTTTGTTTAAAATTGATAGTAAGAATTTATTTAGGAGGCCAGTCTCATGATCCATAATGAAACCCTTGATCAGCAGTTTAACCATCGTTCAATCCGTGCATTTAAGCCCCAGTCATTAACGAAGGAGCAGCTGACCACTCTGTATACTGCTGCCAGTCATACTTCGACCAGTAATTTTTGGCAACAATTTAGTATTATCCACGTCACCGATCCTGAAAAGCGGGCCGCCATTCGGAAAATCTCCAAGCAGCCCTATGTTGGTGCCAATGGGGACCTCTTCATTTTCTTGGTAGACATGTACCGCAACCAAAAGATTCGGCAGGCAGCAGGGAAAGATGATGGCCTTCTCTACACAACCGACCTCTTCCAACAAGCAAGTGAAGATGCCATCTTGGCCGTTCAGAACACTTTAACTGCCGCGGAAAGCATGGGCCTTGGCGGAGTGATTCTGGGCTCCATCAAGAATGATCCTTTAAAGCTTATCCAAGTCCTTAATTTGCCAAAAATGACCTTCCCTATTCTGGGGTTACAGGTTGGGGTGCCCGACCAAGAGCCCCAGTTAAAGCCACGACTACCATTGCAGTTTATTGCCTTTGATAATGAATACCGCCGCGACTTTCAAGCCAGCGATCTTGCAGATTACGATAAGGAAGTTACGCAATATTATGACCTGCGTGATACCAATAAACGTGTTGATTCCTTTACCCACCAAATTGCCGGCAAGAAGCTTGATAAGGGTA
>CALVFC010000058.1 GCA_944326735.1 uncultured Limosilactobacillus sp.
GTGGGATCAACCTGCCTTTCAATCTATCATCAAGACTCCTTATCAATTGATTAATTAAGTTTGTGCAACATTGTTATTAATATAACAAAGGATTAGAATTAGCTGTGAATGGCGGTGGGGTGATAAGCCATTTTAAAAATTCTCAGGTTTTGTTCTGAAAATGTAGTGATAAGTATGTTATCAAAAAATAATCATCAATCGTCGCAAAGGGGGGATATGAAACTACATTACGGTTTGCGGAAACTTAGTGTTGGTGTCGCTTCTGTATTATTATCGACTACTGTCTATTTGGGGGTTAGCCAGGGTCGAATTCTCGCTGATACACAGATAGGTCAAAACAGTTCCGTTGCTGTCGGGGAAACAACGACTGTTCCGTCTCAATCCTTACAGACGCAAAAAATTAGTATTAACGCTAACAGTTCCAATAATAACCAGAGTAGTTCCAGTGCCCAACCTCTTTCAGCTCAACAATACGAGGCAGAGGCAGTTCAGCAGGACGTCAACCAAGCTGAATCAGTTGGCGTGCAAGTAACATTGCCAGATTCTGCTAACGTCAATGCAAATGGCCAAAAAGTGATGGCTAAAAACAATACCGTATTGGTAAAGGTTACATATCATAATGACCTGCTCGATGCGGGACAGCCAATTACAATTGCTGTTTCCGATCCTTCATGGCAGGTTTATGGTTGGGCTAAGAATGAGAAACGGTCATTGGGAACGGCCTTTGAAAGTGTAAATAATGGTGACGGAACATTTACCGTTACGCCGACTTCCAAGAAAGATACGTCAGCCGATTTTACGTTAGGCTTTACTCTTCAATATGGGAAGAATGTTTCTGCAAATACTCCTGTTGACTTGACTATCACCACAAAACGTGGCAATCAGACGGTAGGCACGCCAACAACCGTTCGGCCGATTATTATTCCTTATACTGATAAGGTGCAATCTGATGAAATCGCCCATGGCTGGGCAAGTAAGGAAACTAAGTCGGTTAATAAGAATGACGATAGTCTACATGACATTCTTAAAGGGACGGCTGCTACTAAAACTGGTGCCAATCGGCTTGCCATGCAATACATGGTTGAGTGGAATTACGGTAAAGTCGGCACGAGTGGTTCAACGATCCTTGCACCATTGGAAACGGCTAACTTTACTGCCCGCTTCAGTGAGGGACAGACCTTACTTCCTGACACTATCAAGGTATTCAGGGTCTACAAACAGGACGCTGTGAACGATGATGGGAGTCGGAAAGACATTAATGATACTTACAAGGACATTGCTAAGTATGAAAACGGCCAATGGCTATATGAAGATACTGCGTTTGAACAATATCTAAAGGATCATTTGACGGTTACCACCACTAATAATGGAACTACGAAGACTTTAAGTTGGAAAGACTATCAAAAAGCATTGCAGGCAGCCAAAAAAGATGGAACTGAACCACCGCTAGTAAACGGCATTCACTTTGACGAACGAGACATGGCCCATGTTCACGTATCAACCGATCCTGCAGGGACAACGCACGATTTTGCTCACAATGCGGGGGATAATACTAAGAAGACTATCGCTACTCCACACAGCACATTCTTTATTCAAATGGACACTCTTCTTGATGGTAATATGCCGGTTGCATGGACAAAGCCAGGTCAAGGTCCTTCGATCGTTTACAATCCTGCTTCGGGAGACTTTAATGGTATTGGAACTAAGAAGGCCAGTTCAGCTTCTCCTGTTTTTCTAAATGGTGGGAACGGCTTTACCCATGATATTGAATACGCTGCAACCTTACACTTTGCGGATGTCACTGATAAAGATCACATCGTTTCATTAGATAGTGGACACGGTGTAAGTCCGTTGGATGGTGATGATGAGAGCAATGCCAAGAAGACAACGAAGATTACCTTTAAGGATGCCCAAGACGCGGTTGAAAAATTGACGAAGAAAGCTGGTTACGTTTTTGTCGGCGCATCTCACGGCACTAAGACGAGTGGCACGTATAGAAAATCTGACTTGTATGATGCAACATCGACACATAAATATGAGGGTGACAAGTACGGGACGTATGGTGATTCGGCTTACAATGAGCACCATAACGATAAGTATGCCTATGTTCATTCATTTACTTTGAACTTCATCCATGACACCACACAAACTTCCGAGAAGAAGACTATTTCTGAACATATTGAATATGTTGATGAAAATACTGGCAAGACAATTTATGATTCATATACTTCTAAAACACCTTTAACGTTCACTCGTGATATTACAACTGATCAAGTTACTAAAGCTAAGACTTATTCTGCTTGGAAGATCGCTGGTAACCTTCCTGCAGTTTCTAACCCAAGGATCAAAGATTACCACATTGATCCTGCCAAGATTACCGAAAAGCTCGATGGTCATGACGTGCCCTACGCAAAGACGGGTGCTGATGAAATTGGTGCAATTACCTTTAATCAATCACAAATTAAAAAATTGCCAAATGGCGGCGTAATTCAAATTGTTGTTCCATATACCAAGAAAAAGAATCCAAACCCAACCCAGGAGAATTTCCATGCTAAGGTCCACTTCGCTGCTATTGATGCAAAGAATAATAAGGTTGAAAAGGATCTCGACAACGATGTCCAAGCTCCAGATGGCATTTCCGCTGTCACTGGTCACTCCACTAGTGATCCAATCACATTCGCTCACGGCACGGTTGAAGATGCTATCCAAAAGCTCCAGCATGAAGGTTACAAATTGGTTGGGATTTCTCAAGGTAATAAGACCGTCGCAAATAGTGTCTATGATGGCTCCAGTTACTATCCTGATGGCGATTATAAAGCCTTTATTCAACATAAGGGTTACGGCCATTACATTGCTAAGGCCACGCCTGAATTTACTTTGAACTTTATTCATAGCACTAAACAGACTACTGAGAAGAAGATTGTATCTGAAAACATCAAGTATGTTGAAGAGGGTACTAATGCCGAATTGCATCCAGAATATAATTCACCAACGGTTACCTTCTCTAGAACAGTTACTCGTGATGGTGTCACCAATGACGTTATTTCGACCACTGACTGGACAATTTCAAGCAATTTGAATGCGGTCAAGAACCCAACGATCAGTGATTACGCCATTGATCCTGCCAAGATCACTGAAAAACTCAATGGTCAGAGTGTTAACTATGCAGCTACGGGTGCTGATAAAATTGGTGGAATTGCCTTTGATCAATCACTCGCCAAGGCACTGCCAGATGGCGCTGTAATTCAAATTGTCGTTCCATATACTAAGAACAAGAATCCAAAACCAACCCAAGATAATTACCACGCCAAGGTTCACTTCGCTGCTGTTAATCAAAAGAGTGGTATGGTTGAGAAGGACCTCGACAATGATGTCCAAGCTTCAGATGGTATTTCGGCTATCACTAGTCATTCAACAAGTGATCTAATCACATTCACCGCGGGCACCGTTGAAAATGCTATTCAAAAGCTCCAGGATGAAGGCTATCAATTAGTCGGGGTTTCTCAAGGTAATAAGACTAGCGGTCGCTACGATGGTTCCAGTTACTATCCTGGCGGCGATTATAAAGACTTTATCCAGCATAAGGGTTACGGCCATTACATTGCCAACGCTGTTCCTGAATTTACCCTGAACTTCATTCATGGCACCAAACAGACTACTGAGAAGAAAACTATCTCCGAAAACATCAAATATGTTGAAGAGGGTACCAGTACGGAATTGCATCCAGCATACAATTCGGATACAGTAACATTCACTCGTGATGTTACGACTGATGAAGTTACTGGAGCTAAAACCTATTCTGCTTGGACGATCTCTGGCAACCTCAAAGCAGTTTCTAACCCAACAATCACGGATTACGCCATTGATCCTGCTAAAATCACTGAAAAACTCAATGGTCATGATGTGACCTACGCAGCTACGGGTGCTGGTGAAATTGGTGGAATTACCTTTGATCAATCGCTCGCCAACGCATTGCCAAATGGTGGTGTAATTCAAATTGTTGTTCCATACACTAAGAAAACGACGCCAACACCAACTCCAGCAGACTACTTGGCTAAGGTTCACTTCGCCGCTGTTGATCAAAAGAATAATAAGGTTGAAAAAGACCTCGACAACGAAGTCCAGGCTCCAGATGGCATTTCCGCTAATGTTGGTCATTCCACTAGTGATCCAATCACATTCGCTCATGGTACGGTTGAAGATGCTATTCAAAAGCTCCAGGATGAAGGCTATCAATTAGTTGGGGTTTCTCAAGGTAATAAGACTGTCGCAAATAGTGTCTATGATGGTTCGAGTTACTATCCTGATGGCGATTACCAAGCCTTTATGCAAAACAAGGGTTACGGTACCTACAGTGCTACGACTACCCCTGAATTTACCCTGAACTTTATTCACGGTACTACCCAGTCCGTCGAAAATAAGACTATCTCTGAAAACATCAAGTATGTTGAAGAAGGTACTAATACTGAATTGCATCCAGAATATAATTCACCAACGGTTACCTTCTCTAGAACAGTTACTCGTGATGGCGTCACCAATGACGTTATCTCGACCACTGACTGGACAATTTCAAGCGATCTTAGTGTGGTCAATAACCCAACGATCAAGGATTACACCATTGATCCTGCTAAGATTACGGAAAAGCTTGCCGGTAATGATGTGACGTTTGCAAGCACCAGTGCTAGAGAAATTGGCGGAATTACCTTTGCTCAATCACAAATTGATGGTCTGCCAGACGGTGGTGTAATTCAAATCGTTGTTCCATACACTAAGAACACGACACCGACGCCGACGCCAACTCCTACACCGACGCCAACACCGACACCGACGCCAACGCCAACACCAACACCGACACCGACACCGACACCGGTTCCACAGCCACAACCAACACCAGGTCAGCCTGAGCAACCAGTGAACAACCCACAGCCTAGTCAGCCAACGCCTGCCACTAAGACGACCAATAACCAACCACGGTTACCACAAACTGGTTCGACTAACGAACAGGGAATTGTTGCTCTTGGATTGGCATCGTTGTTAGCAATCTTAGGCTTTGGCATTGGACGCAGAAAAAATAATTAAGCCTGTCAAGAAAAAATACTTTACATTCTTTTTAAAGACTGGTATATTATTATCTGTTAACAGAAATCAGGGAGGTGCAAAGTATGTCCGTTAAAATTCGTTTAAAGCGTATGGGTTCAAAGAAGCGTCCATTCTACCGGATCGTTGTTGCTGACTCACGTGCACCACGTGATGGTCGTTTCATCACTTCTTTAGGTACTTACAACCCATTAACTACTCCAAAGCAAATTAAGTTTGACGAAGACGCCGTTATGGATTGGCTTCAAAAGGGTGCTCAACCTTCAGACACTGTTCGTAACATGCTTCAAAAGGCTGGCGTTATGAAGAAGTACCACGAAGCAAAGTACGCTAAGAAGTAGTGATAATCAATCATGACTGAGACAAATATTGAAGCGTTGGTTCGTAGTTTAGTAACCCCATTGTTAAAGCATCCCGATGACTTGACGATTCACCAGACCACTGATGATCGTTATCATCGCTATGTAGTCGATGTGCATCCCAGTGATGTCGGTCGTCTGATTGGACGACAAGGACATGTTGCTTCTGCACTTCGGACGGTAGTAGAAGGGGCACGTCCACGGCGTTCCAATTCTAAAAAGGTCCGGTTACTGATTAATGATCATCGCCATTAAATAAAAAAACTCCCACACTTATCTGTGGGGGTTTTTGTCTTTCTAGGAGGAAAAATGGAATTCTACAACGTTGGAAAAATTGTTAATACGCATGGCATTCGTGGTGAAGTCCGTGTCATTGCAACCACCGATTTTGCGGATCAGCGTTTTGCTAAGGGCGCCACTTTATACTTGGCCGGCAAGGGTGAACCACTGGAATTAACCGTTGAATCCGCTCGTCCCCACAAGGGATCCATGCTGGTAAAGTTTACTGGTTATGACAACATCAATGACGTGCAAACATTCCGTGATCACGAACTGATGGTATCTGAAAAGGACCAGGAGCCGTTGGAAGAAGGCGCCTATTATTACCACCAGATCATCGGGCTTGATGTGGAAACACTGGATGGCGAGCACCTCGGAACGATTAAGGAAATCCTTTCACCGGGCGCCAATGATGTCTGGGTGGTTCAACGCCCTGGAAAGGCCGATTTATTACTACCGAAGATTGACCAGGTGATTAAGCAGGTCGACCTTGATAATCATGTTGTAAAAGTTGAATTAATGGAGGGCCTCGAATAATGCGAATTGATATTTTAAGCCTCTTCCCCGATATGTTTAAGGCGACGATGGGCGAGTCGATCGTCGGTAAGGCTCAAGACAATGGCTTTTTAGACATCCATGTGACCGACTTCCGCGATTACACCACAGACAAGCATAACCACGTTGATGATGCACCGTTTGGTGGGGGTGCTGGAATGTTGCTCCAGGCGCAACCAATCTTTGATGCAATGGCGGCCGTTCACGAGCAAACCAAGGGCCAGTATTCCCGAGGCCGGGTGATCTTGATGGATCCTGCTGGGCGGCGCTTTGACCAGGACTATGCTCAAGAATTAGCCCAAGAAGACCACCTGACATTTATCTGTGGTCACTATGAAGGCTACGATGAGCGGATTCGTCACCTGGTTACGGACGAGGCGTCCCTAGGTGATTACGTCCTCACGGGTGGTGAATTAGCCGCTATGGTCATGATTGATGCCACCGTCCGCTTTGTGCCTGGTGTGCTGGGCAATATGTCTTCTCCAATGGGCGATTCATTCAGCAATGGCCTGCTGGAGTACCCTCAATATACTCGACCGGCTGATTTCCGGGGGATGAAAGTTCCCGAAGTCCTTACATCTGGCAACCACCAAAAAATTCGTGAATGGCGGATGAAGGAATCGTTGCGGCGGACCCTTGAGCGACGACCGGACCTGTTGAAGACAGCAAAACTCAGTCGAGAACAGGAAATCATGTTACAAGACCTCAAGCTGGAACAAGACCCAGATGCACCAGAATAGGGGGAAGCTGAATGAAAAAGTTAATTCAACGCCTCTTCTGGAAACAGGATCCCTCAGTCTATTCGGATAAGGACGCAAAACTGACGCCGAGCTTGCATACCCTTGATCTGGTGGGGCTCGGTACCGGGATGGTCGTTGGGACCGCGATCTTCACGTTACCAGGAATTGTGGCGGCCGAACATACTGGTCCCGCAGTACCACTGGCCTTCATTGTTGCTGCCATTGGTGCAGGCTTGTCCGCGTTGGCGTATGCGGAGACGTCCTCTGTGCTGCCATTTGCCGGATCGGCCTTTTCGTGGATCAACGTCCTGTTCGGTGAATTTCTTGGCTGGATCGCCGGCTGGGCTCTCTTGGCGGAGTACTTCATTTCGGTTGCCTTTGTTGCATCTGGCTGGTCAGCCTATATGCGAGGCTTTCTGGGGAGCTTTGGTATTTACCTGCCCAAGGCCTTAACCGGGGGCTTTAATCCCCAGAAAGGGTCTTACGTTGATATCCTGGCAGCGATTGCGATCCTGATCGTAGGGTGCTTAATTTCACGGGGATTGCACCAAGTTAGTCGGATTGAAAATACCATTGTTTCTGTCAAATTACTCGTTATCTTGATGTTTATCGTGGTTGGCGCAACCGCAATTCATCCCCAAAACTACACCCCATTCATCCCACCACATGTGCCAGGCACAACGTTTGGTGGTTGGCAGGGGATCATTGCGGGGACTGCGCAGATTTTCATTGCCTACGTCGGCTTTGATGCCATTGCGGCCAACACCGCCGAGACGGTGAACCCGCAGAAGACGATGCCCCGGGGATTGATTGGGACATTGGTCTTAGGGACCGGCTTCTTCATTGCCGTGTCGCTGGTCCTGGTGGGGATGTTCAAGTACAGCCGTTACGCCAATAATGCGGAACCCGCTGCCTGGGCATTGCGTCATTCTGGCCATTACATCACGGCCAACCTGCTGTCCATCGTGGCGATTGTGGGAATCTTCTCCGCTTTAATTGCCATTCTGTTGGCCTCGTCACGACTGATCTATGCCTTTGGACGTGATGGCTTGTTACCGAAGACGTTAGG
>CALVFC010000059.1 GCA_944326735.1 uncultured Limosilactobacillus sp.
GGAGAAAAGAGAAATGAAACAATCAATGATGTTAATCCCAACCAAGAAAGAAGCACCTAGTGATGCTGAAGCACTGAGTCATAAAATGATGATTCGTGCTGGGTACATTTACCAAGTTTCTGCTGGGGTTTGGTCATACTTACCACTGGCTTATCGTGTTATTCGAAAGGTTGAGAACATTATCCGCGACGAAATGGCTAAAGCCGGTGCCGTTGAAATGATGATGCCAGGCCTTCTTCCAGCTGACCTTTGGCGGGAATCTGGTCGGTACGAAACTTATGGTGATAATTTATTTAAACTTAAGGATCGGCGTGACCGTGACTTTATCTTAGGACCTACCCACGAGGAAACCTTTACTTCTGTTATTCGTGATAGCATTAAGTCCTACAAAAAGTTGCCATTAGTTGTCTACCAATTGCAAGACAAATTCCGGGACGAAGACCGTCCACGGTATGGAATCCTTCGCGGTAAGGAATTCGAAATGCTGGATGGCTACTCATTCTCAGCTAATCAAGCTGGATTAGACAAGTCGTATGATCTTCAAGCACAGGCTTACCGGAATATTTTTGATCGAATTGGAATTGATTACAAAGTCATTTTGGCTGATTCGGGAACAATGGGTGGTAAGAATTCACAAGAATTTTCTGCTCCTGCTAAAATTGGTGAAGACATTATTGCTTACACTGATGGGGGTTACGCCGCTAACCTTGAAAAGGCTACAAGCAAGTTTACCGGTGAACAACAAACTGCTGAACCTGCTGAACTAGAAAAGAAACCTACTCCAGGAGCTCATTCAGTTGACGAAGCAGCGGAAAGTTTAGGAATGGATGCCAATCAAATTCTGAAGTCAATGCTCTTTGTTGCCCGGACTGGTGAAGATGAACAACCAGTAATGGTACTGATGCGTGGTAATGATGAAGTCAACGAGGCCAAGGTAACCGACGCTTTAGGCTGCGATGAACTTGAACTGGCTGATGAAGAAGTTGCCGTAAAGTACTTGGGTGCTCACCCTGGTTCACTTGGCCCAGTCGGTGTTGGTGAAGATGTGAAGATCTTGGCAGATAATTACGTTAAGGTCTTAGTTAACATGGCTTGTGGTGCTAACGATGATGGTCACCACTACATCAATGCCAATATTGATCGGGACTTCCGGGTTGACCAATTTGGTGATTTCCGGAATGTTAAAGAAGGCGAGATTGCCCCTGATGGTCATCCACTTAAGTTCACCCCAGGGATCGAAATTGGTCATATCTTTAAGTTAGGGACCCACTATTCTGCCAAGCTCGGTGCCAAGGTGTTAGACGAAAATGGTCGCCAAGTTGACGTGATTATGGGATGCTACGGCATTGGTGTAACGCGCTTATTGTCAGCAGTTGCTGAACAAACAGCTGACGAGAACGGGCTGGTTTGGCCTGATAGTATTGCGCCATTTGATGTTCATGTCATTCCTGTCAATGTTAAGAAGGATGAACAGGTAAAAATGGCCAATGAACTGGATGAAGCATTAACTAATGCTGGCTACGAAGTCCTTGTCGATGATCGGAAAGAACGTGCTGGTGTTAAGTTTGCTGACTCAGACTTAATTGGGATTCCAATTCGAGTTACTGTTGGTAAGAAAGCCAGTGACGGCATCGTTGAAATTAAGATTCGCAAGACTGGTGAAACCATTGAAGTTAAGCAAGAGGAAGTTGTTGATACAGTTAAAATCCTGCTTAAGCAATTGGCAGATCAAAATCAGAATTAGTATTCGTTAAACGTAAATGTGGCTGCAGCTTGCAAGTTGCACCACATTTTTATTAGGAGGTTTAGTCGACAGTGGGGTTATCTCAACAAGAATTATTTACTAAACTACTTGAACAGATCCATTTTCCTGAAAAGGATAATCCAGCTTTTAAAGACGGACGGATTAGGTCGGTAGTTGTTCATAAGGCTTCACGACAGTGGGAGTTCCATTTACTGTTCCGCCATCCACTCCCGTTTGATCTTTTTCAAAGTTTTCAAAATGCTTTACAAATTGGTTTTAAAGATATTGCAGGAGTCCAAGTTAAGATTAATAGTCCGGAAACGGAACTGGACCAGTCATTGATTGACGACTACTGGCGATACGTCATTCAACAAGTTGCTCCTGATTCCCCGATGACGCAACAAGTTTGCACCCAAACTGCGCCCGAAGTTCAAGATGGCCGGGTTACCCTGGTAATTGAGAATGAACTGATGCGTGACTTCTTAGTTAAGAAGAGTATGGCGCAGATCGAAGAGGCATATGTTAACCTGGGTTTTCCTCATTTTCGGATTCACCCGTTTGTGGACCAGTCTGCTTCGGAAGCTAAGATTAAGGAATTACGGGCCAAACATGAAGAAGCAGATGCTAAGTTGGCCGCTAAGGCAATGGAGCAAATCAAGAAAAACAGTGCGGCTAAGAAGCAACGGCAAAAACAAAAAGTGGCGGCCAGTGCAGACGGCCCTGCTCAATTAGGCCGGGTAATCAACGATTCTCAAGAAGTCGTCCAGATGAAGGATATTCATGAGGAAGAGCGATCCGTAGTTGTTGAGGGCTACGTGTTCAGCACGGAAGTTCGTGAATTGCGGTCCGGTCGCCAGTTATTGACTTTTGAAATCACGGATTACACGTCTTCCTTTGCCGTAAAAAAGTTTTCGCGCAATGAAGCGGACGAAGCTCAATTTGCCAACATCAAAGAGGGAATGTGGCTTAAAGTCCGGGGACCAGTTCAAGAGGATACTTGGATGCATGACCTAGTTATTAATGCGTACGATATTAACGAGATTAGTCACCAGGAGCGCCAAGACCAGGCGCCAGCCGATGACAAGCGAATTGAACTCCATACCCATAGTGAAATGAGCCAGATGGATGCGACAAATTCTATTACTGAACTGGCCACACAAGCTCACAAATGGGGACAGCCGGCAATTGCCATTACCGATCATGCCGATGTACAGGCCTTCCCAGAAGCGTTTAAAGCAGCATCTAAACTAGGTATTAAGATGATTTACGGTGTTGAAGCAAACGTTGTCGATGATGGTATTCCCCTGGTTTATAACGAAAACCATGCCGTCTTACTGGATAATACCTATGTCATCTTTGATGTGGAAACGACTGGTCTGTCAGCCATTTACGATAAAGTGATTGAGCTGTCTGCCGTTAAAATGAAAGATGGAGAAGTCCTTGAACGGTTCGATGAATTCATTGATCCGGGCTTCCCATTATCTGAGCAAACAACCAACCTGACCAGTATTACGGATGAAATGGTGCATGGTTCGAAGTCCGAAGAAGAAGTATTTAAGATGTTTAAAGACTTTTGTGATGGCTGCATCATTGCTGGTCACAACGTCTCTTTCGATATGGGCTTTATGAACACTGGCTACCGTCGCCATAACATGAGTGAGATTACAGAACCAGTTATTGATACATTACCATTAGCGCGGTTCCTCTATCCTCATATGCGTGGATACCGGTTAAACACCTTAAGTAAGAAGTTTAAGGTGGCATTGGAACACCACCACCGTGCTAATTATGATGCCGAAGCCACCGGCCACTTGCTATATAAGTTCTTAAAGGACGGGGAAAAACGGTACGGTATTCGTTATGTTGATGACCTTAATAAGCACATGACTGATAACGATGCTTACCGGCATGCACGCCCATTCCACGTGACAATCTTGACGCAGACCCAAGCTGGCTTGAAGAACCTTTTTAAACTTGTTTCTTTATCAAACGTCACTTACTTTGCCCGGGTACCACGGATTCCTCGTTCTGTCCTGACCAAGTATCGGGAAGGCTTATTGCTGGGAACTGCTTGTTCGTCAGGTGAGGTTTTCACCGCCATGATGGAAAAGGGCTATACCGAAGCTAAGCGGAAGGCCCAATATTATGACTTCATTGAAGTGCAACCGAAACCAAACTATGCACCATTACTGGAGCAAAAGGTGATTGCGGATGATGAGCACCTTGAAGACATTTTGAAGAACATGGTCAAATTGGGACAAGAAATGGATAAGCCCGTTGTGGCAACGGGGGATGTTCACTATATCGATCCTCATGATGCGATCTATCGGCAAATACTGATTAATTCGCAAGGTGGGGCCAATCCGCTTAACCGGACTCACCGTCCCGATGTCCACTTCCGGACGACCGACGAAATGCTTAAAGAATTTAGTTTCTTAGACGAAGATACTGCTCATCAAATTGTGGTTACCAACACCCATAAAGTTGCTGACCTGATTGATGATGATATTCGGCCTGTTAAGGATAAACTGTACACTCCTCATATGAAGGGGGCTGAGCAGGAAATCCAGGACCGGACATGGCATACTGCGAAGGCTTGGTATGGTGACCCACTACCAAAGTTGGTTCGTGATCGTGTGGAGTTGGAATTAAATAGTATTGTCAAGAACGGATTCTCGGTTATTTATTTGATTGCCCAACGGCTGGTTGCCAAGTCCAACAAGGACGGATACTTAGTTGGTTCACGGGGATCTGTTGGATCTTCTGTGGTTGCCACTTTGTCGGGAATTACCGAAGTGAACCCCTTACCACCTCATTATCGCTGCCCAAAGTGTCAATACTGTCACTTCTACACGAAGGGTGAGTACAGTTCTGGATTTGACCTGCCTGAACGGCGGTGCCCGAAGTGTGGGACATTGATGGTTAAAGATGGGCACGATATTCCATTCCAGACTTTCTTAGGATTTAAGGGAAACAAGGTTCCTGATATCGATTTGAACTTTTCAGGAGACTACCAGCCAATTGCCCATAACTACATGAAGGTCCTATTCGGCGAAAAGAACGTGTTCCGGGCCGGGACAATCGGGACGGTTGCCGATAAGACTGCTTATGGATATGTGAAAGCCTTTGAACGAGACACGGACCAGCAATTCCGTGGGGCCGAGGAAGACCGCCTTGCCCATGGTGCTACTGGTGTTAAGCGGACAACGGGTCAGCACCCGGCCGGAATTATCATTGTGCCTGATGATATGGACATTTACGACTTTACACCTGTTCAATACCCAGCTGATGATCAAAATGCTGCCTGGGAAACGACCCACTTCGATTTCCACTCGATTCACGATAATATCCTGAAGATGGATATTCTGGGTCATGATGATCCAACGATGATTCGTGCCCTGCAAGATCTGTCGGGGGTTAACCCAAAGACCATCCCAATGAACGATCCTGGGGTGATGTCACTATTTTCCAGTCCTAAAGCACTCGGGGTTACTGAAGAACAAATTCAATCAAAGACTGGGACCCTCGGTTTGCCAGAATTCGGAACCCGCTTTGTGCGCGGAATGTTAAATGACACGCACCCAAAGAACTATTCCCAGCTCCTCCAGATTTCTGGACTATCACACGGGACTGGTGTGTGGTTGGATAATGCCCAGGAGCTAATTAAAGAGGGAACTGCGACAATTGCCAACGTGATTGGTTGTCGTGATAACATCATGACCGACTTAATTCACTATGGCCTTGACTCCGAAACTTCTTTCCAAGTGATGGAATCTGTGCGGCACGGTCGTGGAATCCCTGATGATTGGCAGAAGAAGATGCGCGATGCCAATGTTCCGCAGTGGTACATGGATTCCTGTTTGAAGATCAAGTACATGTTCCCACGAGCACACGCGGCTGCTTATGTCCTGATGGCACTGCGGATTGCTTACTTTAAAGTTTACTTCCCATTGGTTTATTACTGTGCCTTCTTCTCCGTGCGGGCAGACGACTTTGATATTGTCGCAATGTCCCACGGGAAAGACGCCGTTAAGCAGCGGATGAAGCAGATTAACGATGAAGGAAATGATGCTAGTGCGAAGGAAAAGAGTCTGCTGACTATCCTGGAGCTAGCCAACGAAATGCTCGAACGGGGCTTTAAATTTAAGATGGTTGACCTCCAACGATCGGATGCCTCTAATTGGTTGATTGATGGTGATTCATTGATTGCTCCATTTAGAGCCGTGCCTGGATTGGGGTTGAACGTTGCTAAGCAAATCGTTGCCGCACGGGAAGAAAAGCCATTTCTTTCCAAAGAAGACCTGGCAGAACGGGGCAAGGACTCCCAAACGTTGATCGAGTTCCTGACACAAAATCACGTATTGGACGACCTGCCAGATGAGAACCAGCTGAGCCTGTTCTGATAAGCCAAGGCTTGCTAAAAGCAACTTAGGATGATAAAATGATAAATGTTAAATAACTCGTGGTGGAGTGAGCAGCAATGCTCACTCTTTTTATTGCAATTAGTGGAGGTGAAATCATGAGTACCAACGAGATTATTGATACAGTTAATTCGTTAGTTGAACCAATCTTGGATAAACATAACTTTTACCTCTTTGATACTGAGTTTGTAAAGGAAGGTCATTCTTGGTATCTCCGTGTTTACATTGATAAGGACGGGGGCATCACGTTGAATGACTGTGCACTGGTAAGTGATGAGTTAAGTGAAGCACTGGATAGTGCTGAGCCAGATCCAATTCCCCAAGCTTATTTCTTGGAAGTTTCATCACCAGGTGCAGAGCGTCCTTTGAAGAATGAGCGTGACTACAAGAGTGCTGTTAATCGCTACATTCATGTGTCGCTTTATCAACAAATCAATGGGAAAAAGTTCTACGAGGGTACTTTAACCAACCTGACGCCGGATGAATTAACCCTTGATTACTTGGATAAAACACGGCATCGTCAAATTACAATTGATCGGCAAAAGATAGCTAAAGCGCGATTTGCCATTGACTTTAGCAAAATGTAAAGGAGTGTATCCACGGTGAGCAAACAGAAAACGAATACTGAAATGATTGCTGCTCTTAACTACTTGGAAAAGGAAAAGGGCATCAAAAAGGAAGTTGTGATTGAAGCCTTAGAGCAGGCTCTGGAATCTGCTTACAAGCAGAATTATGGTGAAAAGAACGTCGAAGTCGACTTTGACGAACAAACTGGTAATATTAAGGTGTACGCAGTAAAAACGCTTACTGATGACCCTGACTTGGTCGAAGACGACGCCAATGAATACATGAGTTTGGCTGAAGCACGGAAATTGCCTCATGGTCAAGGCTACGACGCTGGGGATGAAATCCGGGAAGAAGTAACCCCGCGGGACTTTGGCCGGATTGCTGCACAAACTGCCAAGCAAGTGGTAATGCAACGGTTGCGTGAAGAAGAACGTAAAATCATTTACGACAAGTACAAGACCTACGAAAACGAAATCATCACTGGTGAAGTTTCTCGGGAAGACAAGCGCTTTACTTGGGTTGACCTCGGTGATGGTGTTGAAGGGGCCATGGGCTTCCGGGACAAGATGCCAAATGAACACTACCACATTCACGACCGCATTCAGGTTTACGTTTCCAAGGTTAACGACGACCGGCATGGTCCCCAAATCTTTGTTTCACGGACCGCTCCGGAATTGTTAAAGCGGTTATTTGAACGTGAAGTTCCTGAAATCAAAGATGGGACCGTCTTGATCGAAAACATTGCCCGTGAAGCTGGCGATCGTGCGAAGGTCGCTGTTTACTCCAATGATCCAAATGTTGACCCAGTTGGGACCTGCGTTGGTCCACGGGGATCCCGTGTACAAGCAATTGTTAACGAATTAGATGGCGAGAACATGGACATTGTGGAATACGTTAAGGACCCAGCAGAATTCATCGCTAATGCCTTGAACCCAGCGGAAGTACTAGACGTGATCTTCAATGAGCCTGGTGAACCGACTGTTGATGAAGAAACTGGCGAAACAATTGAACCAGAACGTTCCGCAACGGTGGTTGTCCCTGATAATCAATTGTCCTTAGCCATTGGTAAGCGTGGTCAAAACGCACGGCTTGCTGCTCGGTTGACCAAGTACAAGATTGATATTGTGTTTGCTCTGGAGGCAATTCCAAGATCAGCGCGTTTGCAGGCAACACCGGCGCAGGGAAATCCACCTTTTTGAACCGCGTCTGTCCGGCGCTGCATCTGCAAACCGGAGAGACCAGCCAAAAACTGGGACGCGGACGGCATACCACCCGCCATGTGGAGCTCTATCCTCTGCCGGGCGGCGGATATGTGGCGGATACGCCGGGGTTTGGGACGATGGATGTGATGCAGTACGGCATC
>CALVFC010000060.1 GCA_944326735.1 uncultured Limosilactobacillus sp.
GGTCTTGATTCAGAACCACACTAAAAGATGTGTCACTTGTTTTAACCGACCGACTGGTTTCGGGTAACGGTTGCGGCGCAGTAGCGCGATTTAAGACAACGCCTGTCCCTAAGACAAGCCCAACAACCAGGATGATAAAAGCCCATTTCCAGCCATTAAATGAATGGGTACTATTATTTTGCGTTTGTCGACGTTCCTTCATAAGCTACTCCTTCGTGAATTCCCAACTGTCGTGCCGCTCCATGCTCTTAAATAACCGGCTAGCAATCTCCTCGTAACCCCGGTGGTTCGGGTGAAAATTATCATCAGTGGAAATCAAATCATTCAAATTGTGATCTTTGTTACTCATAATATTAAGAGCTCGGGCTTGCGAGACCTTGCCATGATTGACTGCCTGTTCACGTTGTACAAGCTGCTCACGTTGCGCCTTAGTGGTGTACTGGCCGTACGACATGAGATGATTAATATCAACAAAGTACATATGATGATAATTCTTCATCGTTGATGCGGTTGCCTGATTCCATTGAACGATGGCATTGTTAATCGCTGCCACATCAGGGAAATACGTATAGAACGGGTTATAAATACTCATCACAAAGATTGGTGCATGGGGGTTCTCCTTGCGGACGGCATTGAATAACTTCGTCAGCTTCTGCTGGTAAGTTACCTGAGCCTGGTCAACACTCTTCTGAACAGAAGAAGTCGATTGCATTAACACATCCCGTTCGAGCGTTTGCATCAAGTCGTTACCACCCACTGTCATCGTAGTAACATCGGCAGAACGCAAGTCCGCTCGCAATTGCTTTTGTGAATTTAAGCGGTCTAAAATTTGGTCGGAACGGTCCCCACTGACACCATAATTAACGGTCGTGACGTTCGTCTTTTGGTAGCGATGTTCAATTTTATGCTTAATGATGCCAACATAGCCACCCTTTTTCTTCTCATCCCCCTGCCCGTGAGTCAGTGAATCACCAAGGGCAACGAGTTTAACATTCTTCTTTTCGACACGTTGAGGACGGGTGATTTGCTGATGAGTAGAATGTTGCTGGTAGCTAAACCAGCCAATCCCCCCGATGGCGAACAGGGCAATAATCGCAACCAACCATTTAAAAAACGGTTTCATATAATCCTCCTTACGCAAAAAGCGGGCACAACAATGAGTTAAGTACTCATAGTTAGCGACCCCGCCCTTTACAACAAATAATTAAGACGCTATTCCGTGTAATACAGCAAACAACATGCTCCCATTCCGGTATGGGTAGCAATAATTGGCACTGTCTCCCGAACAACAATGTTTAAATCGGGATAGATGCTGTGGACCTTATCCTTCAGTCGAGCGACTTCGGAATCAGCGGCAACGTCAGAGATACCTGCAGCAACCACTTTTGGTCCCTGTTTCATTTCCTCGATGATCCGGTCCCATTCCTTATGGAGAGCCTTCTTGCCCCGGCCCTTCATAATGATGTGGATTTGTCCATCATAAACTTGGAGCATAACCTTGATGTTCAGCATCTTGGATAATCCACCAGCGAACTTGCTAATCCGACCCCCAGCAACCAGGTTATCAAGGGTATCGATTGCTAGGTACAGTTTGGAGTGGTCAAGCACATACTTCATCCGTTTGATCGCGTCATCAACTGATCCGCCCTTTTCAATTACTTTTGCGGCTTCAATAATTTGAAAGGCCATTCCCCGGTCAGTTGTCTGTGAATCATAAACTGTGACCTTAGTCTTAGTTAAGCCAGCTGCCTGCTCAGCAGCATGAACAGTCCCACTGATCGACTCCATCATCGTGACGCACAAAACCTCACTACCATCAGCACCTAATTTATCAAAGGCGTCAACAAATTTACCAATCGGTGGTTGGGAAGTCTTCGGTAATGAATGGGCTTCTTGCATCATCTTTGGGAACTGATCATTAGTGATTGTGTCACGTTCAATATAAACGGTGCCATCAATCATAACGCTTAAGGGGATGATGGTAATATCGTATTTCTTAATTTCTTCATCGGTCAGGCCAGCTGAAGAATCACAAACAATTTTTATTTTAGCCATCGTTATTTCAACTCTTCTCAGAAAATATTATGTTATAATCAATCTAGTATCAAAAACTAGATGTCATGTTTATAAGAATATTATATATAAGTTAAGGGAGTTATTCAATCTAACTCTTGTCAACTTAGTATAACAAATAATCGCTGCAAATTCATTGAATGATAAGGAAAGGGTGTTGATGAATGAATTCAAAGCAACGGTCTCGCCAGACCTTACTCATTGAAATTGGTAATGCCATCTCACATGGGATTGGGGCAGTGCTGTCAATAGTTGGTTTAGTTCTATTAATTATCAGGGCTGCTCATACTGGAAGCCCAATGCGGATTGTCACATTTACAATCTACGGAACAATCTTATTATTGTTTTACCTATCATCAACGCTGTACCATGCACTGATTTTCACTAGGGCCCGTCACCTGTTTCAGATCTTTGATCACTGTATGATTTACATCCTGATTGCTGGTACGTACACCCCTTATTGCTTAGTTGCTATCAAGGGCTGGCAGGGATGGACACTATTCGGTATTATTTGGGCAATGGCGATCCTCGGCGTGGTATATAAAAGTATCTGGCTCAAAAAGAAGAGCCACTGGTCCACTGCTATCTACGTTATCATGGGCTGGCTATGCTTGTTTGCCTTTTGGCCACTCTGGAAAGCACTGGGACCAACCGGTTTTGGTCTCCTATTAGCGGGCGGCATTACCTTCACCATCGGCGCCTTACTCTACAGCCGGCCAACGCTGTACACCCATTTTATTTGGCACTTCTTTGTACTGCTAGGAACGATCTTGATGTTCTTCTCAATCTACCTATTTGTCTAATTGCCAAGTTTCAAACCAACATTCAACACTACCATCATCGTTTTTAACGGCCGTTCGGTCCTTTAATTGCCACTGATCATAATTGATTGGTGGCATTTTTACGTCACCGTTATAGTGACCATTAATAACTGTCCGGTCTAAGTTAGTTACCATGCCCCGCAAAAGGTCATAAATGCGTGCTCCACCAATTACGTACACCTGATCATCAGGTAGCGCATCAATTAGTGAATCCAGTGTTTCCACATCATGCACAACAGTCACATCATCATTGGCGATCGCCTGGTGGGTCAGGACGATATTCTGACGGTTCGGCAATGGCCGTTTTAAAGAATTGTAGGTATGGCGTCCCATAATTACCGGGTGGCCAGTGGTAAGTTGCTTAAACCGCTTCATATCAGCAGCAACATGCCAAGGCATTTGATTATCTTTACCAATCCAACCATCCAAGTCTTCTGCCCAAATATAATGAATCTCTCTCATGTAAAAATCTCCTTATACTGCTACTGGAGCCTTAATTGCTGGTTCATGCGTGTAACCTTCAAGCTTAATATCACTCATTTGATACTGGTCGATTGGTTTAGGTTCATCTGGCAAAATCAATTTTGGTGCCTGGTGTGGAGTCCGCGTAAGTTGTTCCTCAACCTGTGAAATGTGGTTAAGGTAAATGTGGGCATCCCCTAAAGTGTGAACAAATTCGCCAACTTCTAGCCCACACTGATGAGCAATCATATGTGTAAGCAAAGCATATGAAGCGATGTTAAATGGTACCCCGAGAAAGATATCGGCACTCCGTTGATATAGTTGACAACTCAATTTTCCATCATTGACATAGAATTGGAACATCGTATGGCAAGGAGGCAATGCCATGGAAGGAACATCTTCAGGGTTCCAAGCAGTGACAATCATCCGCCGGGAATTAGGCGTCGTTTTAATTTGGTGGATCACGTTAGCAATTTGGTCAATAGTGGCACCTTGACTAGTCCGCCAGTGACGCCACTGACTGCCGTAAACATTACCAAGGTTACCATATTTAGCTGCAAAATCGTCATCATCCAGGACCCGTTGACAAAAGGCCTTCTTCTCAGCTAAGTAAACCTTTTTAAAATCGGGATCCTTTAACCACCGGTGACCGAAGTCAGTCATATCTGGTCCGTGATACTCATCACTTTCCACCCACTTTTTAAAGGCCCATTCGTCCCAAATGTGGTTCTTATGTTGAAGTAAAAATCGAATATTGGTATCGCCGCGCAGGAACCATAATAATTCACTCTTAATTAACCCAAACGGGACCTTCTTAGTCGTTAAAATTGGGAAACCTTCCTGTAAGTTAAATCGCATTTGGTACCCAAATACGGACACCGTTCCAGTACCGGTTCGATCACCCTTCTTATGCCCATGATCGAGAACATGGCGGGCTAAATCAAGATATTGTTTCTCATTTGAATTTGTTACCATTACTAGTCATCCCCTCTTGGTTTATTCCACGTAGTTACTGAGGTATTCCCAACGCGCGGTCTTTTCATCAAGTTGTCGCTTAACCTGGTCCAACTTCTTTTGTAATTCAGCCAACTTTTGATAATTATCAGCAGAGTCAGCCATCTCTTGTTCAATTTGTTTTTGCGATTGATCCAGGTCGTCAAGGTCTTGATTAATTTGCTTCCATTCTAGCTCTTCAGCATAGGTTAACTTAGTCTTAACCTTCTTTTTTGGCTCAGCAGGAGTAGCAGATTTTGGTGCTTTCTTGTTAGCCTTTTCGTCTTGGGCTGCCGCCTGTTGCTGTTGTTGTTCTTGAAGGTAATCAGTAAAACGACCGGTATACCGTTGGATATCACCCGCACCCTTGAAGATCAACAAGTCATCGGCGACCTTATCAAGAAAGTAACGGTCATGCGAGACAGTGATGACCGTTCCTGCAAAGTGGTCCAAATAGTCCTCCAAAACAGTCAAATTACCGATATCTAGATCATTGGTTGGTTCATCCAACAGCAAAACATTTGGTTGCTGCATTAATATCTTAAGTAGGTAAAGACGACGCTTTTCCCCACCAGATAACTTCCGAATAAGTGTGCCATGCATAAAGCGTGGAAACAGGAAACGTTCCAATAGCTGGGTAACGCTAATTTTGTTTCCATCCTTGTCTGTAACATTATCAGCAATTTCGGTTAGGAAGCTAATCATCCGTTTGCTATCGTCGATTCCCTCAGTTTGCTGGGTATAATACCCCAGCTTGACCGTGTCACCAATCTTAAGGACACCACTGTCCAAAGGAACCCGCTGGGCAATCACGTTCAGCAAACTGGTCTTACCAGCACCATTTTCACCAGTAATTCCAATCCGGTCATTAGCCTTCACAAGCCAATTGAAGTCCTGTAAAATACGGTGATCACCAAGCGTTAGGTTAGCGTTCTTGAACTGGATAACATCTTTACCAAGTCGTTGTGATCCCAGGTTGATCGAGATATCTTCATCGGTCTGTAAATGGCCCACTTGTTTCTCAAGTTTATGGAAACGATTGATACGTCCCTTCTGTTTGGTCGAACGCGCTTTAGCTCCCGTTCGCATCCATGCTAATTCTTTCTTATAGAGCTGTTGGTTCTTTCGTTCGGATTCTTTAGCCAATTCAACCCGTTCGGCTTTTTGCCGGACAAAGTCTTGGTAATTTCCATCATAGTGGTAAAGCTTACCAAAAGATAATTCCCAGATATGATTGGTAACCTGGTCCAAAAAGTACCGGTCATGAGTAACAACAAGTACGGCGCCCTTGTAAGACGCCAAGAAATCTTGTAACCAAATAATAGAATCCAAGTCCAAGTGGTTAGTGGGTTCATCCAATAACAGTAAGTCCGGTTGTTGAATCAAGACTTGCGCTAAACCAACCCGTTTTTGCTGACCACCAGACAAATTACCAATCTTTTGACTAACATTTGTGATCTTTAATTGGGTCAGAATAGTCTTAACCTGGCTATCTGCTTCCCAAGCGTCCGCCTGATCCATCTTTGCCTGGAGCTTGGTATAACGGTCAATTGCATCGGGGTCATCAGGATGATTGCTGAAGCGATCCAGGGCCAGCTCATACTGACGGATCAACTTAAATACTTCCTGATCACCAGCAAAAACGGCATCCATAATTGTCTTATCAGGATCCAGTTCTGGTTGTTGCTTTAAATAACCAATCCGGTAATCATTTGGGCAAGTGATGGTCCCACTTTCGGGACTGACCGCGCCGCTGATGACATTCAATAAACTGGTTTTACCACTACCGTTAACACCGATTAGCCCAATTCGATCATTCTCATTAATAATAAATGAAACGTGATCAAACAAAACTTTTTCACCATACGTGCTGGTTAACCCCTCTGCGCGCATTGTTTGCATTATTATCCCTCTTTTGTAATTTCTTGTGCCCTCGAAATTAGCTGGTCAGTTTGGTTAGGCAATTGCCCACTGACGACTGATTTCGTTAATTGATAAATAACTTTTCCTAATAGTGGACCCGGCTTAATGCCGGCTTCCTTGATTAATTGACCACCATTTACGGCAAGTTGTTTAGCCGATTTTATTGGCAACTGTTCATATTGTTGTCGTAACTGTTGTTCTGGAATATTCCAACCAAATACCTTTGCCACTGCATTTGCATCTAAAAGACCTTGTAAACCCGTGTTGAAGATCAGCAGATTATTAAGGTTACCTGTGCGGATTGCCTGAATAGCGGGCACTGTTTTCTGGACAGCTTTAATCAGGTCGTTGGACGTCTTCCATGATTTGAGGAAGGTCGTGATTTCTTGTCGTGACAAGGATAACTGCCAAGCCATCAATGACCATACCTGAGTATCTGAGGAAAGCTGCCATTTTGTGAGTGGTAATAGTGTTGTTAGCCTAGCTCGTTGGTTGTCTAAACCTGGACAATACCGGTAAAGACCTGTCTCCAAGAATTTGGCTAAGCCCGCTGTGGGATTTTGTCCCATCAGCATCTTTTCAAATTCAACCCGGATCCGTTCGACGGCAATTTTAGACAGTAAGGGGGCATTATCTTTAATCCCCTTCTCTGTTGCATTGTCAATATTAAAGTCTAATTTACTAGCGAACCGGACCGCCCGCATCATTCTTAAAGCATCTTCATGAAAACGTTCTTCCGGCTTACCAACTGCGCGAATCAAATGGTGCTTCAGGTCGGTCAAGCCATCGAATAGGTCAATGACTTCACCATTTTCCTTTAAGGCTAAAGCGTTAATAGTAAAGTCACGTCTCTTGAGATCCTCAGCAAGTGAACGCACAAACGTCACATGATCAGGGCGCCGATAATCTTGGTATCCAGATTCGGTCCGAAACGTGGTCGTTTCATATCCCGTGCCATGGTCGAGAATCATAACGGTTCCATGTTCAATTCCGGTATCGACAGTCCGATTAAAGATTGCCTTAATTTCACTGGGATAGGCACTTGTGGCAATATCGATATCATGAATATGATCACCTAAGATCGTATCCCGAACACAGCCACCCACGAAGTAAGCTTCAAAACCTGCCTGTTCAATCCGCTGAAGGACAGGTCGCGCTGGTTCAAAAATTGCTGGTAAGTTTTTGAGAATCATCCAATTACTCCTAACCTAAAATACAATCATCTACGATTATAGCAAATCTAATCGTACAGTGTGAACAGATGCTCTTTTGAAAGCACCGCTAGTTGATGAATTTCGTTTTAAATATATTGGTGTTATAATTAAGTTAAAGTAAATTAGTACTTATAAGGTGAAAAATGATGCAATACCCATATCAACAACCATTCCGGACCTTTTTAAATGCCAATCACAAATCCGCAATCACCATCGATAATTATGATGCGGCTGTCGCCCAATTTTTTACTTTTTTGGTTGATCAAGGCCGGTCCAGCCAGCTCAGCGACATCACAGAAAATGATGTTCGGGCCTATCTTGCTGCCCTCCAGGACTACCAAGCCATTACCATCAGCACCTATAACAAATTATTGTCACAGCTCAATTCATACTTCTCATACTTACTAAGCCACCACATTACCACTAACTTGCCGACCCTAACCATCCATGGGAAGGCCGTGACCGCAGAATCAGGAATAAATACCAAATGGCTCTACCAACTCGACACCATTTTAGGCGATGAGCACATTCACTTTTACACCCGGTTAACCCTGCTTTTATGTAGTCGGGGATTCACTGTCCATGAGTTCCTCCAGCCC
>CALVFC010000061.1 GCA_944326735.1 uncultured Limosilactobacillus sp.
TTCTTAAGAAATGTTAAAATTACTACCTGAAATTTTAAAAGAATGCTATGGTTAAGAAGATGTAAAATTTTTAACAAAGATATTAAGTTAAATTTTGGCTTGATTTCGTTGTAATCTCAAAAAATGGGGAGGATGTTTCCTATGTCTTCAAAGGTACATAAAAGGCCAACCGCCAAAGGAGTAGTCGCTGGTACACTTGGTGCACTTAGTGTGATTGCACTGTCTGCCGAAACGGTTAGTGCTAACAATACGGTGCAAGTTAAAAATGGTGATACTGTTTGGTCAATTGCCCAACAACATGGTGTTTCCACTTCTGCTTTAGAGAATGCCAATGGCACAACGATCAAGCGTTTAAATTCAAGTGTTGATTTAATTCAAGCTGGTCAGCAACTGACTTTGCCTGGTGATCAAAAGATCGGGCAAAGTAACGTCACTGCGGACAGCTACGTGGTTAAGTCTGGTGACACCTTAAGTGGTATTGCCGCACGTTTCCATGTTTCTGTTGCTAACCTGGTAGCTTGGAACCACATTACGAATCCTGATTTGATCTACGTTGGTCAACAATTAACGGTTCATGGTGGAACTGCTAGTGTGAGTCAAGCGCCAGCCGAACAAACGACTGCACCAGTACAAAACCAAGCAACTGCTACGACAGTTAATGCTGGTCAACAAACTAGTCCTGCTACGCCAGCTCAAACCGCGACTGCAACAACTGTTCAAACGCCGGTGGCTCCAGTTGCTCAGCAATCTACTGCAGTAAAGACGGATGCAGCTGCCACTACCACTGCTAATAGCGCTGCTTACGTCGCTTCACAAGCTGTGAACACTACTGCTAACACTCAAACCATGAATGTTAATACTAATGTGCAACAACCACAGTCAACGGTTGCCAATAGTCAAGGGACTAACCAAGCAGCTTCAATCTACGGTCAATCATTTGTTCAATTGAACGCCCAACAAGGTGGTCAAGCTACGGCTAATACCACTAGTCAAACAGCTGCTACGACCAGTCAAACTGCTCAAAATGTTCAAGGACAATCACAAACGTATAATGCTCAACCGCAAGCTAACAACCAGGGACAAACAGTTGTAGCCAACAATTCACAGGCAAACAACCAAGTTCAGTCTAATACGCAAACCCAGCAAGCAGTTACTAATAACCAAACTAATAACAACGGGGCAAATCAAAATGCCAACTTGCAAAGTGGTTCCGTTGTTAGTTTAGCTACTAAGATTGCCAACACGAATAGTGTTCCTTATGTTTGGGGTGGAAGCTCTTTGAGTGGAATGGACTGTTCTGGACTTGTTGACTATGTTTATGCCAATGCAGAAGGTAAGTCCTTACCACACAACACAGTGGCATTGGAAAGCTATGTTAACAAGAAGGCGGTTAGTCAGGCGCAACCTGGTGACCTGTTGTTCTGGGGTAACCAAGGGGCAACTTACCACACTGCTATTTATACCGGTAATGGTCAATATGTTGCTGCTGCTAGGCCAGGGACCAACGTTTCTACATACACGATTAGTCAATACTTCATGCCTAGTTTTGCCGGAACGGTTAAATAATTCATATTTCAATAATTAGCAACCTCGCTATCGTGGGGTTGCTTTTTTAGTAGGAAAATGGCGTCTAGCAACGTGATGCTAGACGCCATTTACTATTTACTGTTCAGGTACTTGATAGAATGGATATTTTGTTGAACTAACGGTTAAGTCAAAGAAACGGTTGCCCATCTCCTCACCATCGATTTGGCCAAATTCCAGTGAAGTGGTGGTGTAATGGATCTTTGGGACATGGTAATGACGAGCCCATTTAGAGTGACTAAGTTTACCACGCGCAAAAGCCCGAATTACCCACAACGTTTGTAACCAGTTCTTGCGTTCGGAAACGACCATGTCAATTGCTGGATCTTTGATACTAGCCGTATCGACGACCTTAAAACCGCCACCAATGAATGGATGGTTGGTGGCGACCACGATAAACGCTCGCGCATACGCGTCGCGGTGCCCATTTGCTTGGACCATTAGTGAGAATGGCTGTTGGTCATAGATCACCCCAATTGCTTTACTCAGGTATGAGAATCGTCCTAAATGGGCCCGGTTCAAACGTTTCTTAGCTGAAGAGTGGTTGGTTCGACTAACAATTGCTGCATCAAAACCAATTCCAATATTGTTCAAAAAATAGCCGTGCTCATTCTTAATTGCTTCCGTATATTTGCCAATGTTTGTTTGGTATGCGTGGTCGGCACTAAGAATTTGCTGGAGGGCATGGGCAGGCTTCATTGAAATACCATAGCCACGAGCAAAGTCATCTCCGGTACCAGCAGGAATATAAGCGAGGGGCAGTTGGACATCGCCATCGCTTTGTCCTTTTTGAAGACCATTTAAGGTGTTGTGAAGGGTACCGTCACCACCAACGACGATAATAACTGTATCAGCATGGTGTTGTTCAGCCAGTTTGCTAGCAATATAGGACTCGTGCTGGGGATGAGTAGTTAAATGAACAGCATAGCTGACCTGGAGCTGGTCCAATAGGGATTGCACGGTGGACCAGGCATGCTTAGCGGTCCCATTTCCAGCAGTTTCGTTAACAATGATTTCATAGTGCATGGGGGTGCGCCTCTTTTCGTGAAGAAATAAGAAAAGCAGCCAAGCAATTGGAAATGGCCTTGGCTGCTAATTTCTTGTTTAGAACTTGGTTAACTTAAAGTTAGGGTTCTTTTTCTCATATTCGAGAGCCTTGTCATCAAGTTGTTCCACAAATTCAATATTGTAATCGGTATTTTCTTCAACCAATAATAGCGCTTGGGCTTCAGAATCTGCTTCAAGGTATAAAGATTGAGTGTTTTCACGAACAGGCCGAGCTGACTTATCCGGTTGATAGTATACTTTAAAAGTCATACTGACAAAAACTCCTTATATATTAATGTACTCATGTTATTTTAGCACAAGTAAATAGTGATGTTCCAGTTTAACCTAACATGGTATTATTAAATTAGGATTATTGGAATGGAAAGTAGTGATTTAGATGTCATTAGTATGGATAATTGTGGTCGCCGTGGTGATTGTGGCGATTTTATATGTTGTGGTCCACCGATTACTGATCAATCGGGCGACGATCATGCTGCGGCGACAAGCACAGCAAACCACTGACGAAGCGATGAACGAAGTGATGTATGACTTTTTTGATCGTCCACTTAGCTTATCTTCGCAAATTGTTGCTGACGTCTGGGGAAAAGGTGTCTTAGCCTTTGAATATAGCATTGATTGTCAGAAGGAGCATTTAGACCTTTCAACGAATCAAAAATTTAACCGTGAACTAATCGAAAATATGCTGAACAATTATGCCGAATGGGAGAGCATTCGAACCTTACCAAAAGCCGAGCGAACCTTTGTGGTGTCTGATTGGTGGACATATGAAGGACGCCTACACATCGATGTTGCCTACATCCTGAATGAAGCAACTAAAGAATATGTTGCCGACCTTAAACGGTTAGATGAGCATAGCAAATAAAGCAATTTGGAAACTTATGAACAATAATGGCATCCAGTGCCCGGTAAAACGGACTCTGGGTGCCATTTGTATTTGTTATGGCTAGATTAGGAAATCATCACTGTGTCTGCTGGAGCGTCGAACGGGTCCTTCTTATTGATATGGTCATAGAAAAGGACACCGTGTAAGTGGTCGATTTCGTGCTGACAAACAATTGCGGGGTAGTGTTTCAACCGGACAGTATGAGTCTCACCATTTACATCTTGGTAACGAAGGGTGATCCGGTCGTGGCGTGGTACGTAACCGGGGATGTCCTTGTCCACAGATAAGCATCCTTCACCTTCAGTTAATGCCCCATATTGGACAGATTCACTAACAATGACTGGATTGATAATAACATCCTTGAATTCGGGCTTACCATTTTCTTCCGTTGGTGGGACCAGGACAGCAGCCATCTGTTTAGATTGACCAACCTGAGGAGCAGCTAATCCAACGCCGGCACGTAGCCCATACTTTTTGCATAGGTCTGGATCTTGACTGACTTCCAGATATTCCATCATTTTTTTAGCCAAAGTTTGGTCTTCCTCAGAGAGGGGAAATTCGACCTTGGCCGCGCGTTTACGTAAAACTGGGTTACCATCACGCGTAATATCTTTCATTAAATACACGATGAATTCCTCCATTAAAATTATTTAATTAAACATCATTAGTGTATCACAAACGACTACTCAGGCGCGGTGTTAAAAGGCCTCGTTTTTAGTAAAATTTTAATAGAAGCGCTTTGATAGCGCATAACTAGTAAGATTATTAGTCAAAAATGCGCATATTAGTCTATGAAAGCGCTTGTTTTATGACGAAAAAAGGGTATACTAGAAAATGTAAGTAAGCAAGCAATCGCTTACATTGATGTTAATTGGATTTGGAAAGGGATGTTTTATAATGGCCAATACCAAAGCTGTTGACTTTGCAAAGATTAAAGCCGAAGAAGGCGCTCCATACGCAAAGCCTGTTCAAATTCTTGATAACGATGGGAACGTTGTTAACAAGGATCTTATGGCTAATTTCAGTGATGACCTGTTAGTAGATTTGATGAAGAAAATGGTTTGGGAACGTGCATTACACGAACAAACTATGAGCTTCTCACAACAAGGTCGTCTAGGATTCTATGCTCCTACTTGGGGTGAAGAGGCCTCAGAAATGGGTACCGCTTCCGCATTTAAGAAGCAAGATTTCCTGTTCCCTGCATACCGTGACTTGCCACAATTAATCCAACACGGTGCTACTGTTGCTCAAATGTACCTTTGGTCAAAGGGTCACCTGAAGGGTAACATGTTCGACGCTCGTGCATTGCGTCCACAAATCATCATTGGTGCCCAAATGGTTGAAATGGCCGGTGGTGCCCTTGGTATCAAGAAGAATGGTGAAAAGGATGCCGTTGCTTATGCTTATACCGGTGAAGGTGGTTCATCACAAGGTGACACCTACGAAGGGATGAACTTTGCCGGCGCATTCCAAGCACCAGCTGTATTTATCATCCAGAACAACGGATGGGCTATTTCTTACTCACGTAAGCTTCAGACTCATGCTGAAACTATTGCTCAAAAGGGTGTTGCTGCAGGTATCCCAGGCGTTCAAGTTGATGGGATGGATGTATTAGCATGTTACGAAGTTGCTAAGGAAGCTCGTGAATTCGCTGCTGCCGGCAACGGTCCTGTTCTGATTGAAACCCTTACTTACCGGTTCGGTGCTCACAGTTCTGCTGGTGACGATCCTAGTCGGTACCGTACCAAGGAAGAAGAAAAGCCTTGGTTCGATAAAGACCCTCTGATTCGGCTTCGTAAGTACTTAACTAAGAAGGGCCTCTGGTCTGAAGAAGAAGAAAAGAAGTACGCTGACGAATGCAAGGAAGACTTCAAGAAGGCTATCAAGGAAGCCGACTCTGTTGAACCAGAAAAGGTTTCTGACATGTTGAAGCGGACCTTCGAAGTTCCTACCCCTGACATTAAAGAACAAATTAAGGAATACGAAGCAAAGGAGTCGAAGTAATCATGGCTAAAAAGACTTATATCAAAGCTATTACTGAAGGTATTGACATTGCTTTGAACGAAGATCCTAAGACCTTGGTCTTCGGTGAAGATGTTGGTAAAAACGGTGGTGTCTTCCGTGCTACTAACGGTCTTCAAACAAAGTACGGCAAGGATCGTGTATTCAGTACTCCATTAGCTGAATCTGGTATCCTTGGGATGTCAATTGGTTTAGCTGCTACTGGCTGGCGTCCAGTTCCAGAAATTCAGTTCATGGGCTTCACTTTTGAAGCTATGGACTCAATGGCTGGTCAGATGTCACGTGTACGTTTCCAATACGATGGCACTAAGAACATGCCTATCACTATCCGTACTCCTTACGGTGGTGGTACTCACACTGCTGAACTCCACGGGGACGATCTTGAAAACTTCTTCGTTGGTATTCCAGGACTCCGTGTTGTTACCCCAAGTTCAGCTTACGATGCTAAGGGATTAGTAATCTCCGCCATTGAAAACAATGACCCAGTTCTGTTCCTTGAAAACCTTCGTCTTTACCGTTCTGTTAAGGGTGAAGTTCCTGACAAGAAGTACACTGTTCCTTTGGACAAGGCTAATGTTGTTCAAGAAGGTAACGATGTATCTATCATCACTTATGGTGGTATGGTTCCAGAAGCTGTTAAGGCTGCTAAGAACTTGGCTAAGGACAATATTTCTGCTGAAGTTATTGACCTTCGTTCACTCTACCCACTTGACACTGACACTATCTTTGAATCCTTGAAGAAGACTCACCACGCAGTTGTTGTTCAAGAAGCTCAAAAGATGGCTGGTGTGGGTGCACAAGTTGCTTCTGCTATTTCTGAAGGGGCTATCATGTACTTGGACGCTCCAGTTGCTCGTGTAGCTGCTCCTAACTCTGTATATCCATTCCCTATGGCAGAAGACGTATGGCTTCCACGTGCTGCTGAAATTGAAGAAGCAGTTCGTAACAACGTCAACTATTAATCAACGTGTTTAGGCACCCTGATTAAGAAAGGAAGTTAAATCAATATGGCATACAAATTCAGACTACCAGAAATGGGTGAAGGTCTTACTGAAGGTGACGTTGCTTCATTCCTTGTTAAGGAAGGCGACCAAATTAAGGCTGACGATCCATTAGTAGAAATTCAAACTGATAAGTCAACTACTCAATTGGTTTCACCAGTTGACGGTACCGTTACTAAGATTGATGTTAAGGAAGACGATCACGTTGAAAAAGGTGACGACTTAGTTGAAATCGATGACGGTAAAGATGGTGAAAGCACCAACGTTGAAACTGACGATTCTGATTCTTCTGACGACTCCGCTGACGAAGCTCCAGCCGAAGAAGAAAGTGCTCCTGCAGAAAGTGAAGCTCCTGCAAAGCCAGCTGCTCCAGCTGCAAAGCAAGGTAGTGTTGCTCCATTAGCTGAACCTAACAAGTTAGTTATGGCAATGCCATCAGTTCGTCAATACGCTCGTGACCAGGGTGTTGACATTAGCTTAGTACAACCAAGTGGTAACCACGGTCAAGTACTGAAGGAAGATATCGACAACTTCAACGGTGCTGCCGCTGCTGCTCCAGTTGCTGGTGCTACTGCTGCCGCTGCTCCTAAGGCTGGTAACACGATCACACCTTACACCGGTGCTGGTGAAGATGCCGAAACTCGTGAACCATTGTCCAACATGCGGAAGATTATCGCTAAGAACATGCGTGAATCTGCTGACATTAGTCCAATGGTTACGATCTTCGCTAATGCTGAAGTATCCAAGATCATGGCTAACCGGAAGAAGTACAAGCCAGTTGCTGCTGACGAAGGTATTCACTTGACATTCTTGCCTTACGTTGTTAAGGCTATCGTTGCCATGATGAAGAAGTACCCAGAATTCAACAGTTCAATTGACGACAGTACTCAAGAATTAGTTCAAAAGCACTACTACAATGTTGGTATTGCTACCAGCACTGATCATGGTCTGTACAACCCTAACATTAAGAACGCCGACTCCAAGAGCATGTTCGAAATTGCTAAGGAAATTTCAGACAATGCACAAGCTGCTGAAGACAACAAGTTAAGTCCAGAAAGCATGGCTCATGGTTGCATCACCATTTCTAACATTGGTTCAATGCGTGGTGGCTGGTTCACTCCAATCATCAACCAACCAGAAGTTGCTATTCTTGGTATGGGTACCATTGCTACTGAACCTGTTGTTAACGCCGATGGCGAAATCGTTGTTGGTCACAACATGAAGTTGTCATTAACTGTTGATCACCGTTTGATTGATGGTGCTTTAGCTACTGAAGCTTTGAATTACCTGAAGAAGCTTCTTGAAGATCCAGACTTATTAATGATGGAGGGCTAATCTAATATGGCAGACGTTGAAAAGAAAGATACAGTTATCGTCGGGGGAGGCCCTGGTGGTTATGTTGCCGCCATTCGTGCTTCTGAACTCGGCCAAAAAGTAACCCTGATTGAAAAGGGTGATCCAGGTTTAGGTGGTGTCTGCCTGAACGTTGGATGTGTGC
>CALVFC010000062.1 GCA_944326735.1 uncultured Limosilactobacillus sp.
ACCGCATTTTCGTATGGTCCCTTCACCACTTCGCCGGCCACAGCGTAGTCGATTTTACCTTGTAAAGCCAATGCCGCTGGCAAATAACCATGGTCTGAACCGATGTCCGCTAATCGGGCATTCTGAGGAACATAAGATGCCACGACGGCCAAGCGTTTTGATAGATGTTGTGCGTCCAATTTAATCATTCCTTATTCATCGTTACCTCTAGTATATCAAATAAGTAAACGGACCGCGTGGTTGCTTGCCGGCGATTCAACTAAAAAAGCCTTAGGGCCGCTAATTGCTGACTCTAAGGCAGTAACGCGCTTGTTCGCGCCGTTATTTATTATTAAAGTGACTTTACAAATTCGCCGATGCACTTAAGGGCTTCTTGGAGGTCTTCATCAGAAGCAGCATAGGACAGACGGACATATCCTTCACCACCAGCACCAAATGCTGAACCAGGAGTAACCCCTACTTTAGCTTGGTGGGCTAATTCAGTGGCGAACTTAAAGTCATCTGTACCAAAAGCATCCGGAATCTTAGCAAAGATGTAGAAAGCACCTTGTGGAGTGGACATTTCAAAGCCTAATTTACGAAGGCCATCTACGACAAAGTCACGCCGCTTTTGATAAATCTTGCGGGCTTCTTGAGGATCTTGGTCACCATTGTTCAGGGCTTCAATGGCTGCTGCCTGAACGTTATCAGTAACGGATGTGACCAGGAAGGCATGCATCTTACCGATACTAGCCATAATTTGTTGTGGCCCCACTACATAGCCCAGCCGCCAACCAGTCATTGCATGGGACTTAGACAGGCCGGAAATTAAAATCGTCCGTTCTGGAATCATGGCCGCAATGGAATAGTGATCAACGCCATAAACCAAGTCACTATAGATTTCATCAGCAATGGCAAACAAGTGGTGCTTAGCAATTACATCAGCTAATCCTTGAAGTGTTTCCTTAGGATATTCACGACCGGTCGGATTAGATGGGTAGTTCAGTAACACGGCCTTAGCCCCGTTACCATCCTTTGCTAAGACTTCTTCAAGGCGTTCTGGGGTCAATACAAAGCCGTCAGTGGAGGTATCCACTTGAACAGGAATTGCCCCGGTCATTGATACTAATGGGAAGTACAAGGAGAAAACTGGTGTTGGGATGATAACCTTATCACCAGTGTTTAACAGTGAGAATAAGGTCGCCGTTAATGCTTCTGTAGCCCCGACCGTCACAACAACTTCGCTGTCAGGATCATAAGTGATATCACGAGTACGCTTCAGATAATTGACAATTGCTTGTTGCAATTCTGGCTTACCCATTTGTGGGGCGTAGTGGGAATCATTCTCTTGAATACTATCAACGGCAGCTTGTTTTACGTGTTCAGGCGTATTCAAGTCTGGTTCACCCAGGGTCAGTTTGATAATTCCTGGAATTTGTGAAACTGAACGGTCAAATGCCCGGATCCCTGATGGTGACTGTGCTGCTAACTTATGATTAATGGTACCAGTTAAATCTGCTGATAATTCTGGCATTAGCTATTTCCCCTCTCATGATAAATCAACTTGCTTAATAAAATTAAGTTAAAGTTATGTTAACTTAAACAAGTTAAGTGTACAGCATTAAATAAGGATTCGTCAAGCTGATTTTAATTTGTTTTTAATTTTAAGCTCATCATACTAAATTGGTTAATAAAAAAAGGTGCTCCTGGATTGTGATGTTCCAAGAGCACCTAAATTTAATTATTAGGGAGTGTCCCCACATTGATTGCTAGGAGCACTTTCTAACCAAATTAGTTAGAAAGTGTTTACCTAAACTATTCCAAGAAGTCCTTTAATTGCTTGGAACGTGATGGGTGCCGCAGTTTCCGGAGGGCCTTAGCTTCAATCTGCCGAATCCGCTCGCGCGTAACGCCAAAGACTTTACCGACCTCTTCCAAGGTTCTTGTCCGCCCATCGTCCAAACCAAACCGTAACCGAAGAACATTTTCTTCCCGGTCGGTTAAGGTGTCTAAGACATTTTCGAGCTGCTTCTTCATCATTTCGTAGGCAGCGTGGTCAGCTGGACTGGTGGCGTCTTGGTCTTCAATGAAGTCTCCCAAGTGTGAATCATCCTCTTCACCAATTGGCGTTTCCAATGAAACTGGTTCTTGGGCGATCTTCAAGATATTCCGGACCTTTTCCGTTGGCATATCCATTTCCGCACCAATTTCTTCAGGAAGCGGTTCCCGGCCCAGGTCTTGGAGTAATTGCCGCTGGATCCGGATCAATTTGTTGATCGTTTCGACCATGTGCACTGGAATCCGAATTGTTCGTGCCTGGTCAGCAATGGCCCGCGTAATGGCCTGCCGAATCCACCATGTTGCGTAGGTGGAGAACTTAAATCCACGCCGGTAATCAAACTTTTCCACGGCCTTCATCAGACCCATGTTTCCTTCTTGAATCAAGTCCAGGAACTGCATCCCGCGACCAACGTAACGCTTGGCAATAGAAACAACTAGCCGTAAGTTAGCTTCCGCCAGCTCCTGCTTAGCTTCTTCATCACCCTTTTCAATCCGTAAAGCCAGTTCCACTTCTTGGTCAGCGGTCAACAGGTTTACGCGGCCGATTTCCTTTAAGTACATCCGCACAGGGTCATTAATCTTGACTCCGGTTGGTGCAGAGGTATCCTTCATGGCTTTTTGGGATAACTTTTCGCTGGCTTTCAAAGCACGAGGGTCCGGATCACCGTTCTCATCCACAACACTGATTCCTGAATCTTCAACATTTTGCAGTAAGTTGTCAATTCCATCAGCATTCAGTTCAAATGGCTTAGCAATTAAAGACGTTAGGTCGTCATACTTAATGTGTTTGCGCTTTTTGTATGTCCGAATTAATTTACCAACGGCGGTATCGTACTTGTGTGAGTCAAAGTTTTCATCATTTGAGATAACGACTTCTTTTTTCTTACTCTTTGCCATATCTAATTAATCTCCTCCGTTTTTAATTGCTGTTGTTGTTTCAATAAATCGATTAGTTTCATAGTTAGATTAGTTGCTAATTCACCATTATTCAACGAACTTGCCTCGCGTAGCTGTGCCTGGACATCTTTAATCCGAGTTTCTAAGGGCGTGGACTTCATAATCAATTGCAAACAGTCATCCACCACTTGCATATCTACCTGGTCATCCACGTCTAATTCCTCAATCTGACCCAGTGTCGTGCGCAATTCCGCTTCAGTCAGGTAATCCATTAATCCAGCAACTGAATAGTCATTTTGTTCAGCAAAATAGCTCGTGGCGACCAAATACAACGTTTGATAACGTTCATGAACAAAGTGGAAATCCCTGTGGGCAGTAACATGGGCCCACACTTCGCGGTCAGCTAACATATATCGCAATAATAACTGCTCTGCCCGTTCAGTCCTGTCAACCGTTGCTTGGGATTGACGATTCAAGGTGGCACTTGAATCATAGTTATTTGCCGTTCCATTGCCAGTCGACGAGTAATGATGTTGCTGATGCTTAGGCTGGGGGCGAATTTCTTCGAGTTGGACCTTCAGCGTTGCTTTATCAAGATTAAACTCACTCGCTAGTCGCTCAAGATAGAGGTCCTGTTCAACAGGCGACTGGAGGTTAGCAAGTAGCTTGAGCAACTGATTAATATAAGCTAACAGTTCACTTTGTTGGGTGAGGTTATGACCCTGACGATAGAAATTAAAGTAAAAGTCAACGGGCGTCTCAACATGGTTCGCTAGGTAGTCCTTAAATTCTTCACTACCCTTTTGTTGAACATACTCATCAGGGTCAATTCCAGCCGGCAACTGAACAATCTGAAGCTGCATACCTGCGGGACGATGGTCATTGATCAGACTAATGGCCCGATCAATGGCGTTCTGCCCGGCAGAGTCACCATCGTAACATATTACCAAGTTACGACACGCGCGACCCAATATGCCGACCTGCTCCTCAGTGAGACTCGTCCCCATTGAAGCAACACCGTTTTCAACCCCCGCGGAAAATGCCGAAATAACATCCATAAATCCTTCAAATAGGTATAGCTGGTTGTCCTTCCGCGCTGCCTTGCGAGCGAGGTCAAAGTTAAACAGTGTTCGTCGTTTGTTAAAAATGGGGGTTTCCGGACTGTTCAAATACTTTGGCAAGTCACTGGCGTCTGTATTTAGGATCCGCCCAGAAAAGGCGATTACCCGGCCATTTTGATTTTTCAGCGGGTACATGACCCGGTCAATAAACCGATCGTGAAGCTCACCACCCCGGTCCTCAGTAAATAACCCCGACTTACGAAGTAACTGATACTGATAACCATGCTGGTCACAAAATGGCTTCAAAATTTTCTGGTCAGGGGCATAGCCGATTTGAAATTGCTTAATCATCTCGTCACTCATACCACGCCGATGAAGATACTTTAAAGCCGTTTCCCCGGCGGGAGTATTGACAAGAATATGGTGATACAGTTCAGCCGCCTGGTCATGTAAAGCCATCAACTGACCACTTTCACTATTATCAGCCACCTTGTTTGGGCGGTTGTCATCTCGATATTGGTCTGGAATGGTAATGTTCGCCAAGTGGGCAACTTCCTGAACAGCCTCAACAAAGGAATAGTGCTTAAGTTCCATTAAGAACTGAAACACGTTTCCTCCCCGTCCACACCCAAAACAGTAAAAGAACTGCTTGCTTTCGTTGACAGAGAAGGACGGGGTCCGTTCTTCATGGAATGGACAGAGGCCAACAAAATTCTTTCCGGATTGGTGAAGCTGAACGTATTGGCCAATTACATCAGCAATATCAACCGCATCCCGGACCTGGTCGATTAACTCTCGTGGTATTCGTGCCATTGACTCACCCCACTTACTGGTTCAAAGGTACGAAAGGTCGCAACCTCAACGGAATGCGACCTCCTTACTCTAAATTAGCCCAAAATTAACTAATATATATGATACCACAAGTCATCAACAAAACAATTAAAATGCTTTTACTTAATAACTAATTGGTCTAAATCACCAATTTGGTAAACTTGGTCAGCAATTTGATTCAATAAAGCCAACCGGTTATTCTTAATCTTTTCATCCTTATCCATAATCATGTTCTCGTCGAAGTAACGATTAATGATTGGTGCAAGCGCATTTAGGGCTGCAAAATTGTCTGCTGGCGTGTTGTGGTCAGCCTGCTCATTTAACTTCTTAACTGCGTCAGCCAATTCCTTTTCCGATGGATTCTGGAACAGACTAGCATCCACTTCTGCAGCACCCTTACCCTTCTTAGCAATCCGTAATACCCGCGTCAATGCTTCAATGTTGGCCTTGAAGTCATCATCATTATGGTGTTGCTTAATGGTCTCCGCAGATTCAAGAACATCTTCAATATCATCGGTTTGGGCCTTCGTAACGGCATCAATAACATCATGGCCAGTCTTGTTTTCACTTAACAGCTGGTGAATCCGGTCCATGAAGAAGGAACGAACTTGATCAGCATTCTTCGTAATATCAATTGAAACATTCAGGTGGTCATCGTTAAAGGCCTGGACAATTTCTGGCTGAATATCCAGTAATGGCAGGTGCCAATCCCGATCAGCAACAATCCGCACAATTCCAAAGGCTTGACGACGTAATGCATATGGGTCATTAGAACCACTTGGAATCATGTCAACGGCAAAGAAGCTCATGATGCTATCTAGCTTATCAGCTACGGCCAAAACAGCGCCAACCTTGCTGGCCGGTAAGTCACCATCAGCAGAAATTGGCATGTAGTGTTCGCGAATAGCAGTGGCTACGGCATCGTCTTCACCGAATAATTTGGCGTAGATGTCACCCATAATTCCTTGTAATTCAGCAAATTCACCCACCATTTGGGTAGTTAAGTCGAACTTGTAAATATGAGCAGCACGGTCCAGATCGGCCATTTCTTGGTCGCTTAAATTAAGGTGGTTACCAAGAACCCGAGCGATTGCAGCAACCCGTTGCATCTTCTCGTACATTGAACTGATCTTATCATGGAAGCTAACCCGCTTCAGACGGTCAACGTATTCGTCGATACTGATCTTTTGGTCCTCTTCATAGAAGAACTTAGCATCTTCCAGTCGGGGAACGAGAACCCGTTCATTACCCTTAATAACATTATCAAGGTAATCCGTATTACCATTCCGTACAGCAATGAAGTGTGGTAATAACTTGCCATCATGGTCACGTAAGTAGAAGAACCGTTGGTTATCCTTCATAGACGTAATCAAAACTTCGTCAGGCAATACCAGGTACTTAGGATCAAATGAACCAGAGAAAGTGGTTGGCCATTCAACTAAGTTATTAACTTCTTCCAGTAAGTCGGCGTCCTTATCAATCACCCAATCGTTAGCCTTAACAATATGATCAATTTGGTCTTCGATAACTTGCTTCCGCTTAGCTTGATCAGCGATGACAAAATCATCATGCAACGCTTCTTCATAATCGGTTGCTTGTTTCAAATCAAACTGGTGTCCCAGGAAACAATGACCACGAGTCGTCCGCCCTGCCGTAATATCAAGAATCTTGAAAGGTACAACCTGATCATTCAATAGGGAAACAAGCCAACGAATTGGCCGAATGAACTGCAGGTTGTTGTAGCCCCACTTCATCAGCGTTGGGAACGTCATCGATGTGATAACGTCAGGCAAACCTTGCAGGACCTCCGCAACACTCTTCCCGGCAATGTGCTTTTCAACAAAGACGTATTCTTCACCCTTAACATCCTTGAATTGAATGTCATCAACGGTCGCACCTTGTCCACGGGTAAAACCAATTGCTGCCTTCGTCCAGTTACCATCACTGTCTTGGGCAATCTTTTTAGCTGGGCCCTTAACTGATTGGTCAACATCTGGCTGCTTATCACTCAAACCATCAATCAGTAAAGCTAACCGCCGTGGTGTTGCAAATTCATGAATATCTGTAAAGGAAATGCGTTCTTTCTTTAGGTAATCTGCTACCCGTTGATGTAATTGCTTAATACTTGGCGTTACGACATGTGCCGGCATTTCTTCAACGCCAACTTCTAGCAAATATGAATTAGCCATCTTACTTGTCCCCCTTTTGCGCTTTTTTAGCCTTTTTAGCTGCTTGTTTGGCAGCCCGCTGCTTAGCCTTTTCGGCTTTCTTAGTGTATTCGTCCACTGTCTTTTGACGTAATTTTTCATCGTGAATCAATGGGAAACCACGCTTCCGCCGTTCTTCAACGAAGGACTTGGCAATCGACTTGGCCATAATCCGGATCCGATGCAGGTAACCTGCCCGTTCAGTAACGGAAACGGCACCCCGGGCATCAAGAAGGTTAAAGGTATGGCTGCACTTCAGCACATAATCATAAGCGGGGTGGACAAGGCCAAGCTTAATTAACCGTTTAGCTTCCTTTTCGTAATCATTAAATGCTTGTAATAACATGTCTTGATTACTTTCTTCAAAGGCGTATTTAGAATGCTCGTATTCTGGTTCTTTGAAGATATCACCGTACAAGACGCCATCAGCCCATTCCAGGTCATAAACAGAGTCAACATTTTGGATGTATTCAGCCAATCGTTCCAGCCCGTAGGTAACTTCTGAAGCAACTGGGTTCATTGGTAATTCACCAACGACTTGGAAATAAGTAAATTGGGTGACTTCCATTCCATCAAGCCAGATTTCCCAACCAACACCGGCACATCCCATAGAAGGGTTTTCCCAGTTATCTTCCACGAACCGGATATCATGTTCCAGAGGATCAATTCCCAGTTCACGGAGACTACCTAGGTATAAGTCCTGAATATTATCTGGTGACGGTTTCATAATAACTTGGAACTGGTGGTGTTGGTAAAGACGATTAGGGTTTTCCCCATACCGTCCATCAGCAGGCCGCCGTGATGGTTCAACATAGGCGGCATTCCATGGTTCTGGGCCAATTGCCCGGAGGAAGGTGTATGGACTCATTGTTCCAGCACCCTTTTCGGTATCGTAGGCCTGCATCAACATACAACCCTGTTTTGCCCAGTACTTTTCAAGTGTAAAGATGATATCTTGAACACTCAGCTTCTTCTACATATAAAAAAAAAAAAAAAAAA
>CALVFC010000063.1 GCA_944326735.1 uncultured Limosilactobacillus sp.
GGCTGAGCGCGGTTAGTCAGCTCGACTGGCTGATTGTCATGGAAAAGGGAACCATTACGGAACAGGGGAAGCCGGCGGCACTCGCCAACCAGCCGGGCTGGTACCGTGATACCCTGCAAGAACAGTTGCGGCGCAAGAGATTGGAGGATGACCTGAATGGACAAACAGACTAAGTTGACCCACCGCCGGCAGCGGGCCGTTTTGCGCCGAATTTTCCGGGCGGCCCGGTCTTTCTGGTGGCAATTCACCCTTGCAATTGTCGTGGCTGTGGTCCTCAGCGTGGTCAACCTCCTCTTGCCGCGGCTGATTCAGTTCTACATCGACCACTACCTGCGCCACGGGCCAGTGCTTCTGAAGTGGATCATCATGTTTGCCGGGATCTACCTGGGCCTGACGATTATCCGGGCCCTTCTGCAATTTATTCAGGCTTATAGTTTCGCAGTGGGTGCGGAACGAACCCTGGAGAGCCTGCGGGACCGCCTGATTCGCCATATTTACTTCCTGGGGATGCGCTTCTTTGATGAGACTCCGGTGGGGGAGATTGTCTCTCGGGCGACCAATGACACCAAGGCCCTCTACAATTTTTGGAACCTGATCCTAAACCTGGTCGTCGCCTTAACCGGCCTGGTCGCATCCTTTGTGGCCATGTACATGGTAAGCCCGCTGCTGGCTTGGCTGACCCTGGGCCTGCTGCTGGTAATCGTTCTGCTGGTGCGGTGGTACCAGAAACTCAGTGTGCCCGTCTACCAGCGGGTCCGGGCGAGCCTCAGCCGGTTGAATACGCGGATCAATGATGCCCTGGGCGGGATTGAGATCATCCAGCAATTCGGCCAGCAGCACTGCCTGGCGACGGACTTTGACCAGGAGAACAACCGCTATTTCGGTTATCGCAACCACTTGATCAACTTCGACTCCTTCCTCCTGTACCCGATTGTCAGCCTGATGTTCATTCTGGCGGAGACGGCAACCCTGGGCTACTTCGGCTGGCGCAGTGAACAGACGATGGTGGCCGCCGGGGTGGTCTACGCCTTCATCGCTTACCAGCAGAACTTCTTCAATCCGCTGACCAGCGTGATGGAGAACCTCGCAACCTTCCAGGAGGGGATTGTGGCCGGTGACCGGATCTTTACCCTGCTGGATCGGCCATCAACCCAGCCGACTCAAGGGGATGAACCCCTGCAGGTCACGGCGGGAAGGATTGAGTTCCGGCACGTGACCTTTGGCTATGACCCGCAGAAGCCGGTCTTGAAGGACATCTCCTTTACGGTTGAGCCGGGGCAGCTGGTCGCCCTGGTTGGGCACACCGGGAGCGGGAAGAGTTCGATCATCAACCTGCTGATGCGCTTTTATGAATTTCAGGCGGGGCAAATCCTGATTGACGGTAAAGACATCCGCCGCTACCTGTTGCGGGAACTGCGGCACCGCCTGGGCTTAGTGGTCCAGGAGCCCATTATCTTCTACGGGACGGTGGCCCACAACATCGGGATGTTTACCGACGAACAGGACCTGACAAACATCCGCCAAGCCGCCAAGCTGGTCAACGCCGACAGTTTTATCGAACAGCTCCCCTGCAAGTACGACACTCTGCTGACCGAGGGCGGGAGCAACCTCTCGACCGGTCAACGCCAGCTGATTGCCTTTGCCCGGGTGATGGCCCGCCATCCACGGGTCATGATCTTGGACGAGGCCACGGCTAGCATCGATTCGCACACAGAGAAGATGATCACGGCCAGTATCAATAAGATGAGCAGGGAGCAGACGACCATTGCCATTGCCCACCGGCTTTCAACCATCCGGGATGCCGACCAGATTCTAGTCCTGCGCGACGGCCGAATCGTTGAACGGGGCCGGCACGACGAGCTGATGGCCCAGAATGGCTACTACGCGAAGATGGTCCGCCTGCAGGAAGCAGAAAAATAGAAAAATCCCTTTACAGAAGTGGGCAGGGCATGTTAAACTAACAAAGTTGATTAAATATGACTCTGCCTAAGACTCAGGTGGCGTAAGCCTTAATTCGTACCTGCCGAGGAAGAAATGTAAATTCCTTCTCTATGTCTGCGGTCATAGGGATTTTTTATTAAATCCGATCAAAATACATTGCAGGAGGTGAAAATTCATGAGTGAAGCAGCTATTGCTAAGAAGGCTGAAATCGTTAAGGACACTCAGGCTCTGCTTAACGACGCACAATCAGCTATCGTTGTTGACTACCGTGGTTTGACGGTTGCCGAAGTTACTGACTTGCGTAAGCAACTCCGTGACGCCGGTGTTAAGATGTCAGTTATCAAGAACAAGATTCTTGACCGGGCCGTTGAAGGCACTGACTACGAAGACCTCAAGAGCACTTTTGTTGGTCCTACTGCTGTGGCTTTCTCAAACGAAGACCCAATCGCACCAGCAAAGATCTTGAAGAAGTTCGCCGATGACCACGACGCTCTTGAAATCAAGGGTGGCTTCATCGAAAAGAGTGTTAAGACTCTCGACGAAATCAACGAATACGCTTCTATGCCAAGTCGCGAAGAACTGTTGTCAATGCTTGCATCTGCACTGCAAGACCCAATGCGGAAGATTGCCCGTGCAGTCAAGGCCGTTGCCGACAAGGAAGACGAAGCCGCATAATTGCCGTATTAAGATTAAATATCAAATTAAAATCAATTACCTAAATATTGGAGGAAATAAACATGGCTTTTGATAAGGATGCTATCATTGCTTCATTAAAGGAAGCATCAATTTCTGACCTTAACGACCTCGTTAAGGCTATCGAAGACGAATTCGACGTTTCTGCAGCTGCTCCAGTTGCTGTTGCCGGTGCTGCCGGTGGCGACGCTGCTGCTAAGGACAGCTTCACTGTTGAATTGACTGAACCAGGTGCTGCCAAGGTTAAGGTTATCAAGGCTGTTAAGGACATCACTGGTGTCGGCCTGAAGGATGCTAAGGACCTTGTTGACAACGCTCCTTCAGCTATCAAGGAAGACGTTAAGGAAGACGAAGCTAACGACATCAAGGAAAAGCTTGAAGCCGCTGGTGCTACTGTTACCCTTAAGTAGTCATAAATTACACCAAAATGGTCACCTTTCGAGGTGGCCATTTTTTGGTTTGAAAATAAGTTGGTTGGCGATTTCAGTGAAAACGGCTACAATGAAAATAGACATATTATCATTGGATGCTTAAAAAGGAGATAATCTGAATGGCTTGTACAACAATCTTAGCTGGTAAAAAGGCAACTGCTGATGGATCAACAATTGTCGCCCGGAATGAAGATTTCGGTCACGCCTTCAATCCTAAGCGGTTTATTGTCGTGACCCCTGATAAACAACCACGTCATTACCAATCAGTCACGTCAAAAATTAAAATTGATTTGCCCGACAACCCACTTCGTTATACGGCGGTGCCAGAAACGGTTCCAATGCAGAAGAAGATGGGAATCTGGGGCGAAGCCGGCATTAACGCGGCCAATACCACGATGTCCGCCACGGAGACGAGTACCACGAATTCGCGTATTTTAGGAATTGACCCCTTAGTCAAGAAGGGGATCGGTGAAGAAGACTTCGTGACGATCATTTTGCCATATATCCATTCTGCTCGGGAAGGGGTTCAACTGTTAGGTTCCTACCTTGAAAAGTATGGTACCTATGAATCTAATGGTGTCGCATTCTCTGACAAGGATGAAGTTTGGTACATGGAAACGATTGGTGGTCACCATTGGGCAGCTAAGCGAGTTCCCGACGATTGTTACGTTGCTGCGCCAAACTGGTTTAGTATTACTGACTTCGATTTCAAGTCTGATGACACGATGGCTTCTGCCGATCTAGAAGACATGATTAACCAACACCACCTGAATATTGATCATAGTCAGCACTATAACTTCCGGCATATTTTTGGTAGCCACCAGGATTCTGACTACCGGTATAACGTGCCACGAGAATGGTACATTCAAAAGCTGTTCAATCCGCGTGACGTTGAAGCACCGGATAACCCGAACTTACCATTTGCCCGGCAACCGGAACAACAATTAACGATTGAAGATATTAAGTATGCACTGAGTTCGCGGTATCAACGGACACCATATGATCCGTATGATCAGCGAGGGAGCGAAGCAGACCGGCACGCCTTTCGGCCAATTGGGCTCCAACGGAATTCTGAAGTTCATATTCTTCAAGTACGGAATGATGTTCCAGAATCTGTGGCCGGAATTTGCTGGTTGGCATTTGGACCGAACGCCTTTAATGCAGTGGTCCCATTCTACACGAACGTTGAGGATACCCCAGCGTTGTACCGGGATACGAAGGAACACTTCAATATCAATAATATGTACTGGGTCACCCACTTGCTAGCAACGATCATTGATGACCACCCAAACCGTTACCAAGCCAGTTTGGAAGACATGCAACAAAAGACGGTTGCGGCTGGTCGCCACGTCCTGCTAACGACTGATCCTGAAGTTGGTCAACTAAAGGGTGATCAACTTCATAAGAAATTACAAGAAGCTAACGAAACTACTGCTCAGCAGGCCCACAAATTGGCAATGAAGTGCCTAGGTGAACTTGTTGAAACTGGTTCCCTGCAAATTCGTTTGAACTTCTAATAAAATGATGATGGGCTTTCCAGAGGTTATTCTGGTGGGTCCATTGCGAGGTTTAAAGGAGGCATTTCGATGGTCATGGTCAAAGAAGGGTACCTGCCGTTTGGTAAATGGCGGACTTATTATCGGATTGTGGGTCAACCCAGCGACGCTGCACCACTCGTGTTATTGCATGGTGGGCCCGGATCGAGTCACAACTACTTTGAAGTACTGGACGAATTAGCACTACAGAGTCACCGCCAACTCATAATGTACGATCAGTTAGGGTGTGGGAAATCATCGCTCCCTGACCAGCAGCCAGAGCTTTATAATGCTCAGACATGGGTACAGGAACTGACCAATTTACGTGAACAACTCCACCTTGATCGGATTCACTTGCTAGGCCAGTCCTGGGGCGGAATGCTCGCAATCATCTACCTGTGTGATTATCATCCTGCGGGGATTCAGTCAGTGATCTTATCGAGTACGCTTTCTTCCGCGAGCCTGTGGTCTAGTGAACTGCACCGCCTAATTACATTTTTACCACCAGAGGAACAGCAGGCCATTCAAGATGCGGAAACGAGTAATGACTTCAGTAGCCCAGCTTATCAATCAGCCAATCGTCACTTTATGGAATTACACGCTGCCAAAGTAACTGCCAATTCTCCAGAACCATTACGGCGGCCAGTGCGCGGTGGTGACAAAGCCTACTTAACTGCCTGGGGACCCAACGAATATTGTCCTAATGGCAACTTGCGGGACTATGAGTATACTGACCAGCTAGCTCACTTAACGACGCCAGCCTTGATCATCGATGGCACTAATGACCTATGTACGCCCCTAGTTGCTAAAACGATGGCTGACCGCCTCCCCAATGCTGAATGGCATCTTTTCCAAGGAGCCCGGCACATGGTATTTGCAGAGCAGACGGCAAAGTACGAGCGATTAGTAACAAATTGGTTAAATCAGCACGATGATTGAAAAGGTTTGTTGAAGGTCATTTCACATAGCGTTAAACTTAATAAGCGTAAGACATGTGAATTATTTTGGGAGGATAATTATGAAGCTTAACAATAAGAAGCGGTTAATGGCAGTAATGATGACTGCGGTGCTGGCAAGCCCAGTTGTCGCAAGTACTTTTGCCTTAGCTGATAATGCGACCGGTTCCCCTGAGGAACAGGCAGATATTACTAACTGGATTGCCAATACCCCACAACAAATTTCTAACAACATGGCAATGCAGCACATTGACACTAATAACCTGAACGGCACCCGTTATGTTATTCAATGGGGCGACACTTTATCAGGGATTTCTGCTGCTACTGGTATTTCCGTGGCCAAGCTATGCTATGACAACAACATTCAAAATGCCAACCTGATTTACACTGGCGATGTGTTAATTCTGAACCGGAACGGGTCTGTTCCCGCTGGATATGATCCTAATGTTAACCCGAATGTGGTTGCTCAGACTAAGGTTACGATTAATAATGGACCAACCAACGTAAATATTGTCGTCAAGCCTCAGACGGTTACGAAGAATGATGACCATTCTACTAATATTTACTCGGCTAATAATAACAACAATAATTCAGCCAATGGTTCTAGTGAATCATCATCAAGCACTTCGACTAACGACAGCTCAACGAAGTCTACGAAGAGTCATAAGCACCATAAGCTTTCCGCAAGCCAAATTGTTGATGACTTGTCTGATGCTGCTGGAGATGACAGCAAGTTGTCATTTGAAAAGTACGATGCCGACGACAACAGTGACGCCAAGGAAATTGACGATGATGCTGAAGCAACCATCACCAAGGATATCAAGAATAAGGACTACGATCAGGCCGTTAAGGATATTCAAGACCAATTAGATGATGATGACCAAGATGCCACCGTATACGTAGAATACTCAGATGGCGAAGTTCACATCTACATTGAACAAAGTGATAATGACGACAGTAGTGACAGCAGTAGTTCGTCGAATAACAGTGACAGCAATAGTCAATCCACTGATTCCAATAACGACGAAAGTACTGATACCAGCGACGACGATGATTAATGAGGTGGAAATAACTTATGCAAAAGAAAACACGGACAATCATTAGTATTGTTGTTGCAGTCATAATCATTCTTGGTGGTTGGTATTTATACGCCAGTCATTCTGTTGCTTCTCATGTTCCTGGTCACGTTTATCAGTATTCTGGGGTCTCAGACAACCAAAATGCCTATATGACTTTCTCTAAAGATAGTGATGAGGCTGTGGTTACTCCTGATAAGAGCACTGCTATTAAGGCTAACAATAGCGCCAGTGAATTTGATAGTGTTTACCGTTCCCAAGCAGACCAGGGGAAATGGAACTACAAGGCCAAGGGGAGTAAGCTGACCCTTTCTAAGAACCAGGATGGCAAGGTTTCGATGTGGCAATATAATAATGTTTTAGTTTTCGGTAAAAAGATGCATTCCAGCAGCTTCACTTATCAAATTGCTAACGCTGGGCAAGGGGTTGATCATAAGTCAACCAACTTTACCCGGGTTAAGTAAGCGGCTTAATGCTTAAAAAAAGAGACTGAGTTCACGCTCAGTCTCTTTTTATTATGGACCATGCGAGACTTGAACTCGCGACCCCCTGCATGCGAAGCAGACATTCTCCCAGCTGAACTAATGGCCCAGACGACTGTATTGTAGTCCGATCGACTACGCAGATGCAACCAAACCTGCATAATTTCTTGGCAATACTAATCAATATAAGTGTAATTGTCTGCTTCTAAAATGGTAACAAGTATCATTAAACGACAAATGTCTAAAAATGAGTCTATTATTTCAATTGTAAAATTGATAAACTGAAGATGAAAGTTGAAAGCGCTTTCTAAAACTATTAAGGAGGGGTTCACGATGTTGTTTCAAGTCTACGGAAGCCAGTCTGGATGGCAGTTTTTCGGTTGGATACTAGTGTTTGCTAGTTTGATTATTGCCAATGAAATTGCCCGTCGTTCACGTGCTGGTGGCTTATTCTTCTTTGTTATCTTGCCAGTGGCATTAACAATTTACTTTGCTATTATTTATATTTGTGCTGGTCAAGGCCAAGCGTGGGCATTGCACAACCAAACCTATGTGCACATGAATAGTTGGTTCCACTATGCCAAGCTATATGCGGCCACTTTTGGCTGTATTGGTTTTATGATCCTGAAATACCATTGGGGAAAGTTAGGAAAGGCATATTGGTTTAAGTGCTTCCCG
>CALVFC010000064.1 GCA_944326735.1 uncultured Limosilactobacillus sp.
CCTTGATATGCCAGTTGATGAACGGGCACGTCGGGGCCTTTTCCTGGCCATGCAGTACCCAGCGGAAGTCCCTGGTGTAACCAATGCGGAGTTCTTACGAGCAGCCATTAATGCTCGCCGCGACCAGGACCACCAAATCTCCGTGATGGACTTCCTCCAGAAGCTCGACCAAAACCTTTCTTTACTGGATATGAAGGAATCGATGACGGAACGCTACCTGAATGAAGGCTTTTCAGGAGGGGAAAAGAAGCGGAACGAAATTCTCCAGTTGCTGATGATTGAACCAAAGATCGCAATCTTAGATGAAATTGACTCCGGACTCGATATCGACGCCCTTAAAGTCGTTTCCAAAGGGGTCAACTCAATGCGCGGTAAAGACTTTGGGGCCTTGATTATCACCCACTACCAACGCTTACTAAACTACATTGTGCCAGACACCGTCCACGTGATGATGGATGGCCGGATTGTTAAGACCGGTGGGCCAGAGTTAGCCAAGAAACTTGAAGCCGAAGGGTATGCAGGATTGCGGGATGAATTAGGTCTCGATATTCCGCTAGTTGATGATGATCAATAGGAGGGCAGCATGAACGAGCAAGAATTACAACAAGCTAGTCAAGCTCATGACGAACCGGCTGCTTTGTGGCACATCCGTCAACAGGCGTTTCAGTCGATTGCTAAGTCCCAGCTACCGTCCATGCAACGCTTTTCTTACCAGGATTGGCCATTGACAACCCAGCCAGCCTTAACCTGGACTGCGCCAAAGCCAGTCCAACATCAGCCAAGACAGTTCACCCAGTTGGGGCAAACCATCATTTGTCATGACCTGCCTAATGAATGGCAGGTAAAGGGGGCCCGGGTACTCGATATCTTCCACGCTTGGCAAGAAGATCCCGCGACAATGACGAAGTATTTTGCCCAGGTTATTAAGCCCACTGAAAGTAAACTAACGGCATTTCACTACGCTTACATGAACAGTGGCTTGGTCATCCAAGTTCCTCGGGATACCGAACTGAAGACGCCATTGGAAATTAACCTCATCCAGGATAATCGCGATGACGGCGGTTTAAACTCCCATGTCTTAGTAATTGCGGGGCAAAATAGCTCTTGCAGTATTCTGCAGCATTGGTCGTCGCTGGGGGAGCAAAAGAACTCACTTAATTCCATGGTGGAAGTCGTTGCGGCAACGGGCAGCCACGTGAATTTTTCCGCCCTTGATGAAATTGGTCCATCGGCGACAGTCACCTTCAACCGCCGGGCACTAATCAATCGGGATGCAGAAGTCAACTGGGCAGTCGGCATGATGAACGACAGTAACACTGTCGGCGATATTGATGCCGAATTAGTCGGTGAGGGGAGCCAGGCACATTCAAACATGATTGCTGTTACTGGCCACCAGCAGCACGTCGGGATCAATAATCGGGTCACCAACCGCGGCCAGCATACCGTGGGCTTAATCAACCAACGGGGTGTGATCAATGACCAGTCGGAATTAATCTTTAACGGGATTGGCCAGATCATCCATGGGGCCCATGGATCGCAAGCCGATCAGCAAAACCGGGTATTAATCATGTCGGAACAGGCACGGGGGGATGCTAACCCCATTCTTTTGATTGATGAAAATGATGTGGAAGCCGGTCATGCGGCCAGTGTCGGCCCCGTTGACCCTCACCAGATGTACTACCTGATGAGTCGCGGGATTCCGCGGAAATTAGCTGAACAGATGGTCATCCGGGGCTTCCTGGGTCCCGTTCTTAACAACATTCCATCAACGAACGTTCGTCAGCACATGATTCAAATTCTAGAAAGGAAGCTAAAGAATGAGTAATCCTTGGCGGGATGACTTTCCAATTCTTAACCAGCGCGTGAATGATGAACGACTGGCTTACTTAGACAATGCGGCCACCAGTCAGAAACCGCAAGCGGTGATCGATGCAATTATGCATTTCTACGAGCACGATAACGCCAATGTTCACCGGGGCGTCCATACTTTAGCTGAGCGGGCCACTAGTCAGTACGAAGCGGCCCGGCGTAAGGTTCAGCATTTTATTCATGCCCAACGCGCGGACGAGATTATCTTTACAAAGGGCTGTACGGACAGTTTGAATTTAGTCGCCAGTACTTACGGCAGACAAGTTATTCATGCCGGCGATGAAATTGTTATCACGGTGATGGAGCACCATAGCAACCTTATTCCGTGGCAGCAACTCGCTATTCGAAAGCACGCGACCTTAAAATACATTGATATCGATGACGATGGCCAATTAAAGATGGATCAAGCTGCGGAGTTGATTACAGACCGGACAAAGATTGTCGCGGTAACCCACGTTAGCAACGTCTTGGGCACAACCAATCACATTCGGCAGTTAGCAGCAATTGCTCATCAGCACCAGGCAGTCGTTGTTGTTGATGGTGCTCAAGCGGTAGCCCATTTACCCATTAACGTTCCAGAATTAGGGGCCGATTTCTATGCCTTTTCTGGCCATAAAATGCTGGGTCCCACTGGCATTGGGGTGCTTTATGGTCGTCATGACTTGTTAGCGCAAATGCCTCCTTACCAATACGGTGGCGAGATGATTTCAGCAGTCCACCAACAAGAAAGCAGTTGGGCAGAGCCCCCATTTCGGTTTGAAGCAGGCACCCAGAATATTGCGGGGGCGATTGGCCTAGGAGCCGCCATTGACTACCTAAACCACATCGGAATGGAAAACATTCACCACCATGAACAGGAAATGGTCAACTACCTGCTTCCTAAGTTGCTTGCTATGCCAGGAGTGATGGTATATGGTCCGCATGATCCTGCTGAACATACCGGGGTAATGGCCTTTAATATTGATGGCATCCATCCCCATGATGTGGCGACCGCCCTCGATATGGATGGCGTTGCCGTTCGCGCGGGTCATCACTGTGCGCAACCATTGATGGAGCGCTTAGGGGTGCCAGCAACCGTCCGCGCTAGTTTTGCCTTTTATAATGACCAACAAGACGCTGACCAGTTATTGGCCGCAATTCGTGATACAAAGGAGTTCTTTAAGCATGGGACTCGATAAATTAAGAAATCTTTATCAAGCGGTGATCCTCGACCACGCCAATCATCCCCGTAATAAACATGAGCTAGTTAACCCTAGTACGACTATGACGGTCCATAATCCAACTTGCGGCGACACGATTAATTTACAGGTGCAAGTTCAGGATAACCGCATCGCCGATATTGCCTTTACCGGCAGTGGCTGTTCGATCAGTCAGGCCTCAGCTAGTATGATGACGGAAGCCGTTAAGGGCAAATCCCTTCAGGAAGCTCAGCAGATGGCGAAGACCTTTTCGGACATGGCCATTGGCAAGAACCACGACGCAGATGATTTGAAAAAGCTGGGGGATGCCCAGGTTTTAATCAACATTATGCAGTTCCCAGCCCGCATAAAATGTGCAACCATTTCTTGGTGGGCGTTAGAACGTGCCTTAGCAAAGGAGGACCAACCAGGTGAGTAACGAAGCAAGTAAGATTGTCCAGTCGAATGACCAGTATGAATATGGGTTCCACGATCAGGTGACTCCTAAGTACTCTACGGGCCGTGGACTGACCGAAGACGTCGTCCGGAAAATTTCGGCAGAAAAACATGAGCCACAGTGGATGTTAGACTACCGGCTTAAGTCATACCGCATCTTTAAGAAACTACCAATGCCAAAATTTGGGCCAGATCTGTCAGGCATTGACCTGAAGAATATGCTGTATTATCAGAAAATGACTGACCGGAAATACCGGGATTGGGATGATGTCCCTGATGACTTGAAGAAAACCTTTGAGCGGCTCGGGGTGCCCGAAGCAGAACGGAAGTACCTCGCAGGTTCCGCTGCCCAGTATGAGTCCGAAGTGGTTTACCACAATATGAAAAAGCAGTTTGCCAAGATGGGGATCATTTTTACTGATACGGACACCGCACTGCAAAAGTACCCTCAGCTGTTTAAAAAATGGTTTGGAAAGCTGGTTAAACCAGCCGATAATAAGTTTGCTGCGCTGAACGGGGCCGTGTGGTCTGGTGGATCTTTCATCTATGTTCCTAAGGGCGTTAAGTGCAAGACCCCCATGCAGGCCTACTTCCGTCTTAATGCGGAGAACTCTGGTCAATTTGAGCGGACCTTGATTATTGTTGACGAAGAGGCCAGTGTTGACTACGTGGAAGGCTGCACCGCACCAAACTACTCGTCCGACAGCCTTCATGCGGCGGTGGTTGAAGTCAATGTTGCTGAGGACGCTTATTGTCGGTATACGACAATCCAAAATTGGTCCGATAACGTGTATAGTTTGGAAACAAAACGCGCCGCGGCCGCAGAAAACGCCACGATGGAGTGGGTGGACGGCAACCTTGGCTCTAAGGTCACTATGAAATACCCAAGTGTCTACCTCAACGGTGAGGGGGCCCGCGGGACAATGCTCTCAATTGCGGTCGCCTCAAACGGAATTCACCAGGATTCTGGCGCACGGATGATTCATAATGCCAAGAATACTTCTAGTTCGATTGTTTCCAAGTCCATCGCCCGGACTGGCGGTTCGACCGACTACCGGGGCACGGTTCGTTTTAGTAAAAATTCGGCTGGATCAAAGGCTCACGTGGAATGTGACACCATCATCATGGATGACCAGTCTTCTTCCGATACAATTCCGTACAACGAAATCGATAATGCTCATGTTGCGATGGAGCACGAGGCGAAGGTCTCTAAGATTTCTGAAGAACAGCTGTACTACCTAATGAGTCGGGGGATCTCTGAAGCCAAGGCTACTGAAATGATCATCATGGGCTTCGTCGAACCGTTTACGAAGAAACTGCCAATGGAATACGCAGTAGAACTTAACCGTTTGATTTCATTTGAAATGACCGACTCAATCGGGTAGGGGGCGTAAGCATGACGAAAATCACTGAACAAGAATTATCACCGGTGGAACAGCAAGTGCTGGCGGCCCTGCAGAAAGTAATTGATCCAGAACTCGGCATCGACCTGGTTAATCTCGGCTTAATTTATGGAATTGACGTCGATGATGACGGCAAATGCTCGGTTACCATGACCCTAACAATGATGGGTTGTCCCCTAACGGACGTCTTAAACCACGACATCACAACCGCGGTGGAAGCGGTGGACGGCGTGAACAAGTGTGAAATTAAGGTCGTTTGGGAACCGGCATGGGGACCAGATAAGATGTCCCGGTTTGCGCGAATGGCGCTTGGCGTGCACTTCTAAAATGAAATAAGGGATCGAGCACGTACCCGATCCCTTTTCATTACCGTTTTTGATTTAGATAAAACGCGAGCGCAATCAGCAAGAGCATCACGATAATTGCCAAGCGTGGATTGGCCCGAAAAAGCTCATGCATTGCGTGGATTTGTCCAATCCCCAGTGGTAAATTGACCATTCATTATCGCTCCTTTCTGCCCGAACTAATGAGTTTATCATACTCGAGTTTGACCGAAAAAACTAATAATTTGTCCTGTCTGAGAACGATTCATGATAGAATGGTACAGTATCATTTTTGAGGAGGGAACAGCATGACAAAAACAAAGACTGTCTATTTCTGTGCCGGTTGGTTCACCGAACACCAGAATGCTGCCTACCAGGAAGCCATGGAAGCGATCAAGAAGAACCCGACGGTGGATGTTGAGAATTCCTATATTCCACTCGACCACCAGTATAAGGGATTACGGGTGGATGAGCACCCAGAACTACTCCAGGACCGGGAATGGGCAACCGCTACTTATAATGGTGACCGGGTTGGTGTCTCCACTAGCGATACCCTGTTAGCCGTATACTTACCTCATGAGGAAGACGTTGGTATGGGCGTAGAACTGGGGATGGCCCGGGCTCTTGGTAAATATATCCTCATTGCTGTTCCAGATAACCTATGGGGACAACCCATTAATCTGATGAGTTGGGGAATTGGCGATAACTTTATTAAACTGTCTGATTTAAGTAAATTCGACTTTAATAAACCAACCTTTAACTTCTATCCTGGATCAGTTTATTAACAAACAACCACCGCAGTTTGTATGGCCGCGGTGGTTTTATTTATACATCATTTTCAGAGTTTTAATGTCCTGCTTGGTAATCCCGGTACGAATATTTCGTGGCACCATCACACTATGCTCATATTCAGGCGCATGGGCCAATCCTAAAGCATGACCAAGCTCGTGTTCAGCAACACGGGCCCGGAACTGGTCATTGACGTAAGCCAACTGGTTAGCGTCTAATGTGGAAGTAGCCTTTATCATTATATGATAGTCCGGATTATAGCTCGTTTGGGTGGACCCCAGTTGAGAAGTGACATAACCAACGTTCGGTTGTGAAGCAGAGGTCGAAAGATCACCAGAGTTAGCAATGACGTTAGCTTTAGAACGGTTGCTAGTCCAGATTAACTTAACAATATGGGGTTTATTCCAAGCTTTAACAGCGGTCCGAAACGCCTTCTTCATCTTGGGATTATCCGTGTCCATATAGATGTAGACGCGGTGGTGAAGCCAACGATAACCCTCGTTAGGTGTCGGGGTATTATTGGCAATGGCCAGGGGATGGGGCGGTAATTCTTGATCACTACCATCATCCAGTGAGAAAGAAGTTGTTGAACTAAAAGCGGAGCTACTACTATTGAGGTCGGGAATATCGTTATCGGCGAGAGTAGTTGGTATTACAGCGGTGACAGCGAAGATAAAACTGACAAATAGACGAAACAGAAACTTCGTGAGTAACACCCTCTTTATAAGTTAGTTTACATAATATTTAATTTAAATACATATCTTCGATTTCTTGTAATAAGCCATCATGGTTATTATCGAAGCGCGTAATTCTTTGGGCCACCTTTTTCAAGTCGGGTGTAGCGTTCAGCATAGCAACTCCCGTTCCAACTTCCTTGATCATTTCAAGATCATTGCTACTATCACCAAACGCAGTCACGTTATCCAGTGACTGGTGATAATAACGACTAATTAATTGAGTCAGGCCCCGGGCCTTGTTTACGTTGGCTGGTAAGATATCGATTCCATAAGCCCCGCTGTACGTTGCCTTAACCTGACCGTCAAACTGCTGATTAATCTCGTCAGCAACTGCTAGAACACGGTCAAGCGCTGGACGTTGCTTAAACCAGTTAATATTAAGATTATAGACTGGCTCATCGATTTCAGATAAGGATGTAAAGTAATCGTGATGGGGGTAAAAAGGTACTGGAACATCACGAAAACGGTCAGCAATGTGAGTGGCTGTTGCACCAGATAGTGAGAGTAAATCCGGGTCTAGCTGATGGTCATTAATAAAGGACAATAATCGCTGAAGGATGGCTTTTTGGTGGACTGCTGCAATGACCGTTTGACCATTGACAATAATGCGACCACCATTCTCAGCAACAAAGGTATCAACTGCTGGTGATTCCCGAAAAATGTGCTGAACAGCATCGTAACTATTGCCGGTTGCGACAATCAATTGAATCTTTTTATCTGCCAATGCTTGGATATCACGGTTGAAACGTTCGACGTTATAATGATCATGGTCATCATATAAAGTCCCATCAATGTCAATCGCAATGAAGTGTTGCGGTGCCGTCAGCATGCTGTCACGTCCTTATCATAGTTATTAACGCTTTTCTATTATACTTTACTCACTAAATAAAGCCACTCTTATGATTTGACCATCAGGTTAGTTTACATAATATCCTGAATTATTCACCAGAAACTCCAAAATCCCCATCAAACACATGATTCAAGTGCTTGATGGGGATTTTGCGTTTTC
>CALVFC010000065.1 GCA_944326735.1 uncultured Limosilactobacillus sp.
TACGGCAAGGAACTCAATGTCTGATTCATTACCTGATCTGCTAACTTTCGGAGCCTTCCCAGCAATAAGCGGGAAGGCTCTTTTTTATTAAAGAAGGGAATTAATATGACAGAGAAAAAACTATACCATACAGTAGTCGAAAACCAGGTAGGTATTCATGGCAAGATTAGAGTAATTTCTGGTGGTGATCTTGAGCTGACGACGGGCGATCCAGTCGCTGGCGACCACGGCACTAACCCCGAGCAAATGATTGGCTTCGCCCTGGCAACGTGTTTGAACGCCACGATTGAAGCCGATGAGCACCGGCGGGGCCTAGAACATGAAAGTAAGGTGCAAGTGGGTGTCACTATGCTCACCGCTAAGCAGGGCTTTCAATTTAAAATCGATGCTCAAGTAATTATTCCCCAGGTAGACCAGCACACTGCTCAGGAGATGCTCGACCAGGCTGAACGGCGGTGCCCAGTTGCTAAGCTATTAGCCAATAATGAAAATGTTCACGTGCACTTGGTAGATCGCTTTGATTTTGGTGAAGAATAGTCAAAATGGGGATTAGGCGAAGATAGTAAAAATTTGGTTATCTCTTATAATAGTGGGTCAAAAAAGTCATTTTACCTTGTTTTATTATGCAAATTAGTGCTATAACATGGATTTTTATGAAAATAAAGGGGTCATTTGATACTTTATTTGTACTATAATGAAAGCGTGCACAAACTTAGTATAGCAGTGTAGTAAGCGCTTACTGCATGCTATGAATATTGGGAGATGAAAATAAGTGCTTTCATTCTTAAAACCACGGCACAAGCCAGCGGTACCTGCTGACCAAGCTAAGCAAAAGTTCACTGCTTACAAGTGGATGTCCTTGGTCGGGGTATTTATTGGTTATGCCGCTTTCTATATTGTACGTAATAACTTTACGTTGTCGACGCCTAATATTAAGGCAACTCTCGACTTGTCAAAGGGACAAATCGGGATGCTGTCCAGTTGCTTACTGATCGCTTACGGATTAGGTAAGGGGGTCATGAGTGCCTGGGCTGATAAAGCGGATCCAAAGCGATTCATGGCTACGGGGTTAATTGCCTGTGCTGTCATGAGTATGTGCCTCGCTGCTTTTGGTCACAATTTAATTTCATTAGCTATTATTTTGATTCTTCTTGGTCTTTTCCAAGGAATGGGGGTTGGACCTTCATTCATTATCTTGTCGACCTACTTTGATAAGAAGCAACGTGGTTTCATCACATCAATTTGGAACTGTTCACACAACGTCGGTGGGGGATTAATTTCACCATTAGCCGGCTTCATGTTGGGAATTGTTGGTGCTTCTCACTGGCGCTTCGCAATGTATGTCTTCCCGGCATTAGTTGCGATTGTGATTGCCTGCCTGGTCCTCTGGCTTGTTAAGGGTCGTCCGCAAGAAGAAGGACTTCCTCCTCTGCCAGAAACCAAGGAAGAAGAAAAGGGTATTGACTACAAGAACTTGTCATCTTGGCAAATCTTGACTCAATACGTCTTTAACAACCCTGGTGCTTGGCTCGTTTCCTTCATGGATACCTTCGTTTACATGATTCGGTTCGGAATCTTAACCTGGATTCCAATCTTCTTGATTCAGGCGAAGGGCTTTACCCACAGTCAAATGATGGTTGCCTTTGCTTTCTTCGAATGGGCGGCCATCCCATCAACTTTGTTAGCCGGGATTATCTCTGATAAGCTCTTCAAGAGTTACCGGATGCCACCAGCAATCATCGCCCTGGTATTGATTATCTTCTGTATCTTAGGTTACTGGAACGGTAAGTCTGTTACCTCAGTTACGATTTACGCAGCCTTAGCTGGTTGCCTGGTTTACATTCCACAATTCTTGGACTCTGTTCAGACGATGGAAGTTGTCCCACCATTTGCCGTTGGTTCAACTGTTGGTCTTCGTGGATTCATGTCCTATGTCTTAGGTTCAACATTAGGGACTAGTCTTCTTGGCTGGGCCGTTGATAAGTACGGTTGGAACGCCGGCCTGGTATTGCTGTTAGCTGCCACTGCTGGCTGCCTGCTTTGCTCAATCTTCCTGCACATCTTTGTATTACGGAAGAAGAAGGCCCAAGCACAAGCTCAAGACTAGTTAGTTACGTCCAGTCAGGTCAGGTAATACTTTCTCATTTGTGCACATTGTTAATTATTAGTCTGCATTGCACTGACCTATATGGACAACTATTCAAAACACCTCTGCCACAAAATTAGTGGTTAGAGGTGTTTTTGTGTTACAAGTTTTAGAAAAATGATCTATATTAAACAAGTATGTACTTTGTGAATATTAGATGGGAAATGATCATTAGTGAGTAAACAACAGAATAATCCAATGTCAATTCGGGTTCTTGCGTTGATTCTGGGGTTACTATTAAATGCCCTGGGTAACGGTTTGACAGTTTCAACGACTGTCGGGACTAGTCCCTGGACAGCGTCGGAAGTTAATATCGGTAAACTGGTGGGGACGACAGTTGGTCTGCCGATGTTTACCGTGGGTGTTTTAGTTGCCATTACCAACCAAATCTTGATTCGTCAGTGGGATAAGTGGCGGTTCTTTGGCGAGGTAGCCTTTATTGCCTGCTTCTCATACTTTGTGGATGTGTTCGTTGCCTTCTTTAACTGGTGTGGCGTGCCACAACTACCATTCTTGATCAGGACGATTCTCTGTTTCTTGGGCGTTGCCACCTTTTGCTGTGCCATTTCGATTTACCAACGGGCTAACTTAGTGATGCACCCGAATGATGATACAACGAATATTCTACGATTCTTGTACTTCCACAATAAAGTGGTGGTCGCTCAACTAGTGAACTTTATTCCACCAATTGTTATCATGGTAGTGACGTTTTGCATGAGTGGTCGCCTCTATGCCATTAATATTGGGACGTTATTTGCTTTGCTGGCGAATGGGCCGCTGATTGGTTTCTTTGACCGGCACATTTGGCATGGATTGCGGCACAACTTTAGGGTTAAGCAGCAAAATTAAATGGTACCTGGATGCCGTTGATGACAATTAAACCGCTTACTTAAATGTTAAGCGGTTCCAAGTCGGGACAATGACTTGGCTAACCAGACCAATAACAAGTATAATAGTACACAGATGTAAGGGGATGGATTAAAAATGTCATTGATGAGAAATACAGCTGATATTAGTAAGACGACTGAAAAAATCTACTTGGTAACTTTGGTACGGCGGAGTGCTGACCGCCCAATGTACATGGACCACATGCTTTACAAGACCGCTGAAGAAGGTCAAAAGTTCATGGCCCGGTTAGTTGAAGCCTTTTCTAAGGCCGGTTACCGTGACAAGAAGATTAATGACGACCATTACCAATTAGATAATGGCCTTGATAAGATTAACCTGACTGGTAAAGAACATTCAGTATATAACGCTTAATGATCAAAGCTCCTTGTTGATGACGAGGAGCTTTTTATTTTAGCCTTAATGAGAGGGATTAATGTACATAAGGCAATAAGTATTCTAGAATTATGGTAAGCGATTACAATAAGTAACTAGATATTGTTGCATATGTTTTGGAAGGAAGCTTTTATGATGAGTGAACAAAGAGTTGCTGTTGTTACTGGTGCTGGACAAGGTATTGGTGAAGCCATAGTGCGGCAATTATCAGCTGATGGCTATGCGGTTGTTGTTGCCGATTTGAATGGTGAAAATGCTAACCGGGTTGCTAACGATCTCAAAGAGGCTGGTCACGATGCTGTGGCTGTTGAAGGAAACGTTGCTAACAAGGCCGACCATGAAAAGTTTGTCCAAGCTGCTGTTGAACACTTTGGCCGTCTCGATACCTATGTCAACAACGCCGGAATCATGATTGTTAAGCCTGTCATGGACATTAACGAGGACGACCTGGAGAAGATTTATAAGGTAAATGTCTTCGGTGACCTGTGGGGAATTCAAACTGCCGTGTCCCAATTTAAGAAGCAGGATGACGGTGACAAAGTCCGGAAGATTATCAACGCTTCTAGTGTTGCGGGCCACTTTGGGGATGCCTTAATGGCCGCTTACGGGAGCACAAAGTTTGCCGTCCGGGGCTTAACCCAGGTTGCTGCTCAGGAATTCGGTAAGCAGCACATTACAGTAAATGCCTACTGCCCAGGAATTGTTGACACGCCAATGTGGAAGCAAATTGATAGCGACATGGTTAAATTGATGGGTGGCCAACCGGGTGACTACTGGAAGAAGTTCTCATCAAGCATTTCCGTTGGTAAGCCAGAAACGCCACAAGAAGTTGCTGATTTTGTTTCCTACTTAGCTTCACCAAAGTCCGATTACATGAATGGACAAGCCGTTCAAATCGATGGTGGTATGCGGATGATTTAACAATAATATCGAAAAATGCTCTGGGCAATTTAGCCAGAGCATTTTTATATTCTATCTGGTCATATAAAAGTGTTACAATGATAATTGTCAACGAAATGGAATTTGTTGATTAATTGGAGAAGTACTCAAGTGGCTGAAGAGGCGCCCCTGCTAAGGGTGTAGATCGCGAAAGCGGTGCGAGGGTTCAAATCCCTCCTTCTCCGTTACATAGATTAAAAGCTGAGAAACAGTGATGCACTGCTTCTCAGCTTTTTTGTGTTGGGTTAGTTTAATGGGAAATGATTCATTATTGACTTTATCTCATCTGCAATCGACTGTGGTGAACGTCCATCCGTATCGATGGTGATGTCCGCACATTCTTCGTACCGCGCTTGACGTTGGGCTAATAATTTACCCAGCCCGGCAGTATCGAGTTGGTTAGCAATTGGCCGGTCCGTTGAACCTTGAATTCGGTGAGCCGTCTCTTCTGGTGAAGCATGCAAGAGAATGACAGGAGCGGCATCTTCTTCGAGCTTCAGACGATTATCTGCCCGGAGTGGCGTTCCGCCACCCGTGGCGAGGATGCCATTCTTGTTTTGCAAAGTGTCAATCAACACTTGATGTTCGATTTGGCGAAACCCGACCTCACCATGCTGTTGAAAGATCTCGGAAATCGACATTTGACTATGATCAATAATGGCCTGGTCAAGGTCAGTGACTGGTAAATTGAGTTGTTCACTTAACAGGGTACTGACGGTGGTCTTACCGCTTCCCATAAAACCAATTAGAATCACTTGCATGCTCGTTCACCTCAATTCAAGCCTTTACGAACTGTTGCTGCTTCACTAAATAAATCCTTCAATGTTGTTAAATCACCTTTATCAATTGCCGTCCGTACTGATTGTAGGTCTGCTAAGTATTCGTCTAACTGTTGCAAAATATCTGCCCGATTATTCTGCATAATTGCTGTCCACATCGTCGGGTCGGCTTGGGAAATCCGGGTGGTGGATTTGAACCCGCCGGCAGCTGATTGGATCCCTGGTTGCTGACCAGCTAACGTGTGGGCAGTCTGTTGGACGAGCGTGTAAGCCAGGATGTGGGGGAGGTGACTGATCTGGGCGACTAACTTGTCATGGTCCGCAGCGCTAATCGGCGTCCACTTGACCTGAGCAACACTGAGGAGGGACTGCAGTCGTTGCGCACCATCCCCCTTAATTGTCGGTACTAAGAAGTAAAAAGCGTTCTTGAACAGGTCCACCTTCCCAGCTTCCGCACCAGTTAAGTGTGATCCGGCCATCGGGTGACCACCCACAAAGTCAATCCCCTTCGCCGTTAATTCTTGGGCAGCATCCATAATCGTTTGCTTCGTTGATCCCACGTCAGTAACCACCACTGACGCTTTCAGTGGCAACTGGGCTAATTGGTGAATGTCCTTCACAATTTGTGATACGGGAGCCGCCAAAATGATGAAGTCAGCCTGACTAGCTGCTTGCCAGTCGGTGACGGCGCGGTCAATGAAGCCCTGTTGAAGAGCGAAGGTAATATTATCTTGATTAGGGTCAATTGCCAGCACTGTCGCGGCGGGATGGCCCTGTTTAATAATGCGGGCTAATGATGAGCCAATTAAACCAAGGCCCTTAATTAAGACCGTTGTCATTGTGAGGACCTCCTAAAAGGGTTGCTAAGTCGTCGAAGAAGCCAGGGTAGGAAACGGCGACAGCATCTTCGTGTGCTAGTTGCAATGGCTGGTCAGCCTTCAAAGCAGCGATCGCATCCATCATCCCTAACCGGTGGTCACCGTAACTGTCAAGTTGGGAATCTTGAATGTCCCATGATGGTCGTCCATCGATCACCATCCCGTCAGGCAGCTCCTTTACCTGAACGCCTAATTTGTGTAATTCGGCGACGACGGTTTTGATGCGGTCGGTTTCTTTGACTCTGAGCTCTTGTGCTCCTCGGATCGTTGATTGGCCATCTGCACAAGCGGCCAATAGAGCTACTAGTGGCAGTTCATCAATCACTGCTGGAATGTCTTCCGCTGTTAAGTGGATTGGACGAAGGGCACTACTTTCAACCGTTATGTCACCGCTTGGCTCACCCGTGGAGAATTGTTCCTCGATGGTCAGCTTGGCGTCCATTTGTTGAAGAATATCAATAATCCCGGTCCGTGTAGGGTTAAGGTTGACCCCTTTCAATGTCACCTTGGAGTTAGGGACAATCGTAGCGGCAACTAAGAAGAAGGCTGCTGATGACATATCACCGGGGACAGTTACTTCCCGGCCAATTAATTTCTCTCCCGGATCCACTAAGATCACTTTGTTGGCGACGGTCCGGACACGGGCCCCAAACTGGCGGAGCATAATTTCTGTATGGTTACGGGTTGGTAGTTTTTCCACAATGACTGACGATTGCTTAGCTTGCAACGCCGCAAAGATCAAGGCACTCTTGACTTGGGCAGAGGCGACCTTCATCTCGTATTCGGCACCGTGGAGTTGGTGACCAACAATGGTGGCCGGCAACGTGCCGTCAGCCGTTAATTGAACTTCGCCACCAAATGCTTTTAGTGGTTCACTAACCCGTTTCATCGGTCGCTTCGACAGGGAATCATCCCCAAATAGCTGGGTGGTAAAATTACTGCCGGCCAACAAGCCAGCCATGAGACGGGTTGTTGTTCCAGAATTACCCATGTTCAAAGGATGGTCAGCCGGTTTCAATCCCGCGAAGCCCTTTCCATGTACTACGATGTCATGCCCATCATCTTCAATTTGAACGCCCAAGTCACGGAATGCTTGAAGCGTGGATTGGCAATCGTTACCACGGAGAAAATGGTGAATAGTAGTTGTTCCTTCGACAATTGAGCCAATCATGATGGCACGGTGTGAAATGCTCTTGTCACCCGGAACGGTTAATGTCCCGTGGAGACCTTCTTGATTGGTGATTGGTAATTCTTTCATAAGTAGGTCCTTTCCTAAAATTCGGCCAGGTGATGACGGTATTCGGCTAGTCCTGCTTTTAATCGTGAAAGGCTAGCTGACTCAAATGTTTCCGTAATGACCTTGGCTAGTTCAATGGCCACAACATTTTCAACAACGATGGAAGCAGGAACAATGGCGGTAACATCGGAACGTTCGACATTGGCCTTCAGCTTCTCTTTGCTATTGATATCAACTGTTTGGAGGGGCTTGTAAAGGGTTGGAATAGGCTTCATTGCCGCATTGACAATGATGGGCATTCCGTTCGTCATTCCACCTTCAAAGCCGCCGAGGTGGTTGGATAAGCGGGTGAAACCGGTGCCCTGCTGGTAGTCGATCTGGTCCATAACTTGACTTCCGGGATGTTCGGCATCGGCAAACCCATCGCCGAAGCTGACCCCCTTCATTGCGTTTACGCCCATCACAGCGCCAGCTATTTTGCCATCCAACTTGGTATCCCAAC
>CALVFC010000066.1 GCA_944326735.1 uncultured Limosilactobacillus sp.
TATTACTCCAGAAGGTCACCATTCTCAACGGGAGATTGTTCATCATGCACCAGCAATTGCGATTTTGGCCATTACAGATGATGACAAGATGATCTTAGAAAAACAGTGGCGGTCCTCAATTCACGCCACGACGCTGGAAATTCCGGCAGGAAAGGTTGATTCACGTGACAGTGCCGATCCTGTTCACGCCGCTAAACGCGAGTTAAATGAAGAAACACGGTATGCAGCTCAAAAATTGACGAAGGTGTCATCGTTCTATACCTCAGTCGGGGTCCTGGATGAGTTTATGACATTGTACGTGGCCACGGGCCTTACACCAGTGCAAAATAAATTGCCACAGGATCAGGATGAACAGCTGAAGTTGATGACAGTTTCGTTAGATCAGGCTCTCCAGATGATTGATGATGGCCAAATTCAAGATGCTAAAACAATTATGGCAATCTATTATTGGCGAGGGATGAAACGGAATGGATGAATTTAAACACGACCACGACGAGCACCAGTCAGCGGGAATGTCCCGGGCGGAGTATCGGCGGCAACTAATTCATCATGACGACCAAGAAAGCGACTCTCAGTCCAGCCAACCACACCTTCATGATGAAGCGGGGGTTGGCTCGCGGGAAGATACTGCCCAAGAGAGAAAAGTTGCGGCGTCCAATGAAAAGATGTTGCGGTTAAAACGACGGTTAAACATAGCAATTGTTGCACTAGTGGTGGCCATTGTGATTGTTTATTTAATCTTATTTTTTGTTAAATGAAAGGATAACTGACATGAAATTTGGAATTATTTGTGCAATGCCAGAAGAAATTAAGGAGCTTTTAGCAGCGCTGGACCAGGAAAAAATCCAGGAGATTGGTGGCAAAAAGTATTATGACGGCCAATTGTTTGGAACATCGGTAACGCTAGTTGAGTCAGGAATTGGTAAGGTGGAAGCCGGTATTACCGCTGAACACCTCATTACCGACTGTCAGGCTGACGTGGTTATTAATTCCGGATCCGCGGGGGGAATCGGGCAAGGTCTCCACGTCGGTGACATCGTTATTTCTACCGAAACTGCTTATCATGACGTTGACGCGACCGCATTTAATTATCAGTACGGCCAGTTACCTGGTAAAGAGCCCCGGTTTAAGGCTTCAGACAAGTGGGGACAAATGCTGGCCAAAGCTGGTGAAAAGACTGGCTTGAATATTAAGCGCGGCTTGATTGTGACTGGTGATCAATTTGTTGCTAGTCAAGATGCCATTAATGAGATTTTGAAACATTTCCCTGATGCCCTATCTAGTGAAATGGAAGGGGCCGCGGTAGGTCAAGTGGCAACTGACCACAACATTCCATATCTCGTGGTTCGTGCGATGTCTGATACAGGGGATGAGAATGCCGGCGTCAGTTTTGATGATTTCATTATTGATGCCGGAAAACGGTCCGCAAAAATGCTGTTGCAGATGTTCCAGGATTTAGCCTAATTGAGGAGGATTACCGTGAGCGAAAAGTATTTTGATAATGCGGCCACGACGCCGATGACAAAGCCCGTCATTGACGAAATGACTAAGCAAATGGAAAAAACATGGGGAAACGCATCGACGGGGTACTCGTATGGTCGTCACGCTAAGTTAGTGATGGACAACAGTCGCCATATCATCGCCCAAAGTATTAACGCTAAAGATGATGAGATTGTGTTTACCAGTGGTGGGACCGAAAGTGATAATACGGCCATCATTCAAACCGCTTTAGCTCGACAATCCTTGGGAAAGCACATCATTACTACCGCCATTGAACACGAAGCCGTTTTGAAGCCCCTTCATTTTCTGGAAGAGCAAGGGTTTGATGTGACCTACCTGCCGGTTGATCAATACGGTAATATCTCATTGGATGATTTTAAGAAGGCGCTCCGTGATGATACCATCCTGGTTACCATCATGACTGGTAATAATGAGGTGGGGTCACGGATGCCTATTCATGAGATTGGTGAAATATTAAAGGACCATCAAGCATGGTTCCATACTGATGCTGTCCAGGCCTATGGATTATTGCCAATTGATGTCCAGGCAGATCATATTGACATGTTATCGACGTCCGCGCATAAACTGAATGGTCCTAAAATGATTGGTTTTCTTTACCGTCGCGAGGGCATTAACTTCCCAAGCTTTGTTCGTGGTGGTGACCAGGAAACTAAGCGACGGGCTGGGACCGAAAACGTTCCAGCGATCGCTGCTTTTGCTAAAGCAGTGGAGTTAGATACTCCAGAAGTTAAGGCGGAACGGCGTCAACGCTTCTACCACTTCAAGCAGATGATCGTTGACGGTCTGACCAAGGCCGGGGTTGATTTTGACATCAATGGGCAAGTTGATCCCCACAACTTGAACCATGTGTTGAATATTTGGTTTAAGGGAATCTCCACGTATGTTATGCAAACGGACCTCGATTTAGCAGGCTTTGCTGTTTCAGGCGGATCTGCATGTACCGCGGGGAGCATTGAGCCATCCCATGTCTTAACAGCAATGTTTGGCAAAGATAGTCCACGAATCAGTCAGTCGATTCGGATCAGCTTCGGTGCGGTTAATACTGAAGAGGATGTTCAGGCTTTAATTGATGCTATTGTGAAAATTGTTAACAAGCTCAAGCATGTGAAGGAGGTTCAATAATGCAATTTGCTAAAGCAGTCAAAGTTGCGGGCGATACAACCACCTACCAACTGAGTGACAACGTCAAACGCTATACCTTGTTAGATTTAGGATTTGAAGAAACCCGACGGGGAAACTTTGAATATGTGGGCAGTGTTGATACCAACAACCCATTTAATCCCGTTGCTAAATTACGCATCTTGATTGCTAGTGACTTTTCAGGCTTTAAGATGGAAACCGTCACTGGAAATGGTGCCAGCAAGATTAATATTTTTAAGCATGCGCGGGCAAAGGAATTTGTTGAACAATATCACTATATTCTTAAGGAAATGCTTGATCGGGACGTTTTCACGATTAAAGAATAGTTAAGTTATGCATAATTCATAATTCTTTGTTACAATGATTCACACTGGAGTCATGCGACCTTCAATCGCAGTAGATTTTCCAGAATCTATTCGAAATGATGGTGATAAATATATGGCTGATAATAGTCATACCCGGGTAGTTGTCGGTATGAGTGGGGGAGTTGATTCCTCAGTCACCGCCTTACTACTGAAACGTCAAGGATACGACGTCGTGGGTGTCTTTATGAAGAACTGGGATGACACTGACGAAAATGGTGTTTGTACCGCGACAGAAGATTATAAGGACGTTGCCAAAGTGGCAACTAAGATTGGGATCCCTTACTATTCAGTTAACTTCGAAAAGGAGTACTGGGACCGCGTTTTCAAGTATTTTATTGCGGAATACAAGAAGGGACGAACCCCGAACCCAGATGTTATTTGCAATAAGGAAATTAAGTTTAAGGCATTTATCGACTATGCTAATCAATTAGGTGCAGACTATGTGGCAACGGGCCACTATGCTGATTTGAAGCGTGATTCTGATGGTCATATGCACTTAATGCGGGCCAAGGACCAAAATAAGGACCAAACCTACTTTTTAAGCCAGCTGGACTATGAACAGTTGGATAAGGTCCTCTTTCCATTAGCTCACTACACTAAGCCGGAAATTCGGCAAATTGCGGAAGAGGCTGGGTTAGCAACGGCCAAGAAAAAGGACTCTGTCGGTATTTGCTTCATTGGTGAAGATGGTCATTTCCGGGAATTCCTGAGCCATTACATTCCTGCCCAACCAGGTAATATGGAAACGGTCGACGGCAAGGTCGTTGGTCAGCACATGGGACTGATGTACTACACGATTGGTCAACGGCGCGGATTAGGTCTTGGTGGTAACCAACACAGCAATGCGCCATGGTTTGTTGTTGGCAAGGATATTAATAAGAACATCCTTTATGTTGGTCAGGGTTACGAAAATCCACACTTGTACGCCACTCATCTTGAAGCCAGTGATATTCACTGGGTCGATGACGTGATTTCACGGTACGGTCATGATTTCCATTGCACCGCTAAGTTCCGTTACCGGCAAAAGGATGTTGGGGTCACTGTTCACCTGTCTGATGATGGTCAGCAGGTAACAGTTACCTTTGATGACCCGGCACGGGCGATTACTCCTGGGCAAGCGGTCGTCTTCTATGATGGTCAAGAGTGCCTTGGGTCTGCGATTATTGACCGGGCATATAACCATGAACATCAGTTACAATACGTTTAATTTATTAAGAGACTGGGAAAAATACTCGGTCTCTTTTCTATTTAATTTTAGTTTTCATAACTTTATTGCGGTTTTTTTGGTAGAATAGGTACAAAAAGGTTAGTGAATATGACAAAAGTTTATTTAATTCGTCATGGAAAAACTGAATGGAATCTTGAGGCTCGTTACCAAGGAGCTCATGGTGATTCACCATTATTACCTTCCTCATACCGGGAGATTGAATTGTTAGCAGAATCCTTGCGCCAGGTTCCGATTGTCCATGTTTATACTAGTCCCCTTAAGCGCGCCCGGGTCACTGCTGGAACGCTCATTAAGCGGTTGGGTAAGCAGATCCCGTTGACGATCGATAGTCGTTTACAAGAATTTAACTTAGGAAAGATGGAAGGAATGCATTTTACTGATGTCGCTGATAAGTGGCCACAGACCCTGCACAACTTCCGTCATCACCCTGACCGATTTGACGAAACAGTCGTGGAAAGTGAAAGATTCCAACAAGTAATTACCCGAATGGGGGATGCCATTCGCGAATTTTGCCGCAATAATCCGGATGAAGACATTGTTGTTGTTTCTCATGGGGCAGCGCTAAACGCCTCCATTAATGCATTAGCAGGAGCATCGCTGGCCCATTTAAAGGACCGTGGGGGACTCAGTAATACCTCGACCACCATTCTATCGACGAATGATGCTAAGCACTTTAAGCTGGAAAAGTGGAATGACACTTCGTATCTTAAGAAGACAAAGGTTGATCCAACTGATACGATTTAAGGAGTGAATAAGGCCATGGCAGAAGAAAAAATTAATCGGGAAGAACAAAAAAAGCAAACAGAAAAGTTAGTTCATAAGTTGATTACGGCCATCGACGAATATCCTGACCGTGCTAATAATTACTATGATCTGGGCGCTTTGCTGACACGTTTAAAGGATTATGAGCAAGCAGAGGAACTTTTCATGAAGGCCCTGGGGATCTTTGATGCCAAGCAAGACCAAGAAGCAATTGACTTGTTGAACTATGGATTGGGAAATCTTTACTATGAAGTTGGTAAAGTGGACCGAGCAATTGACTTGTTTAACAAGATTGAAGATCCTAAGCGGAAAGCCGACTCGTACTTGATGCTGGCACAGAGCTATATGAAGAAGGGTCTGCACAAGCAGGCGGTGGCATACGGCTTGACTGCTCATGATCTACGTCCTAATGACCCAGAAATCAATCAGGTTTTGGGAGACTCATTATTAGCGCTGGGCGAATTTGCTCAAGCTGGTGATTACTATGATAAGATATTGAAGCGGCACCCCGGCCGGGCCGATACACAATTTAACCGGGGACTGGTTGCAATGGTATTGGGTCAGCCATATCAAGACTACCTCAACCAAGCTAAGCAATTAGACCTGGCATATTACCAAAAGAGTGAACAAAAGATTGCTGATATTGAAAAGACATTACGCAAAACGCAATCACATAATGATTAAACATTCACAGGAGGATGACTCAGATGGCAGATGAAATTAGCTTATTCGACGCGCCACATGAGCCGTCTTTTTTTATTGGCCAAGTGCAGTCTGATATTTTTGACAGTCCAGATTCTTTTTATAAAGTTCTAATTGTGTCTGTTGAGGATAACAATTTTGACTGGTCAGAAAATGAAATAACGGTGACCGGCTCGTTTGGTGACCTCCGTGATGACCAGACCTATCGCTTTGAGGGTAAACTAGTCGATCATCCAAAATATGGTCAGCAGTTCCAAGCCTCTTCCTATCATGTTAACCAACCTAATAGTCGGAGCGGGGTAATTAGCTTTCTGAGTGGGAAGCAATTCCCCGGTGTTGGGAAAAAGACTGCAACCAAGATTGTTGATGCCCTGGGTAATGATGCCATTAACAAGATTAATAATGACCATACGGTGCTTAATACCCTGGGGTTGCGGCCCGCTATTAAGCAGTTAATTATTGCCAACCTTTCGGCAAACCAGGGGATGGATCAGATTGTCATTGTATTAAACGATCTGGGCTTTGGGAGTAATCTGGCATCCACAATTTTTGAGCGCTATGGTGAAGAAACCCTTGACGTGATCAGCAAGAATCCATATCAATTAGCTCATGACATCGATGGTATCAGCTTCCAACGCGCGGACCAAGTTGCTGCCCACTTCGATATTGCAGCAGATGACCCACGACGGGTTGATGCGGCAATTATCCAGGCGTTGGATGACCTCACGATGATGAGCGGTGATACATATACTAGTGCTCCGCCATTATTGCGACAATGTCAGACTCTACTGTCTCAGAATCGTTCCCGAGCTGTTCAGACGGACCTCATATCTGAGCGGATCGTGGCTCTGGGCAAGAAGGGTGATATTCAGTATGAACAGCAGCGGATTTACCCGCGAGCTCTTTTCGAAGCCGAATTCCAAATTGCCAACCAACTTAAACGCCTGCTGAAAAACGAAGAGCAAAGTGACCAGCAGCCAGATGTTAGTTCTGTTCTGGCTACATTATCTACGCAAACGGGAATTAAGTATGACCAACACCAACAAGAAGCCATTAAGACTGCTTTGCAATCAAAGCTGATGTTATTGACTGGTGGTCCCGGAACAGGAAAGACAACGATCATAAAGGGAATCGTGGCTGGATTTGCCGATATGCACCAGCTATCATTGGATCCTAAGGAATATAAAGAGAAAGCTTTCCCAATCTTGCTGGCAGCACCAACTGGTCGGGCTGCCAAACGGATGAGTGAAGCAACTGATTTGCCAGCAAGTACTATTCACCGCTTATTGGGCCTCAATGGGCGCGAAAGCCCTAATGAACTGAACGCTAAAGAATTAACCGGTTCATTGTTGATTGTCGATGAAATGTCGATGGTGGATACGCTCTTATTTAAGGTTCTTGTGCAATCAATCCCAGATAAAATGCACGTGGTCCTCGTTGGTGATAAGGATCAATTGCCATCTGTGGGGGCTGGACAGGTGTTCCACGACCTGTTAGCATTTGACCAATTACCAAAAGTTGAACTTACGCAAATTCACCGGCAGTCAGCGGACTCGACGATTATTTCCTTAGCTCATGCGATTAAGAATGGGCGGATTCCGTCCGACTTAACAAATCGAGAAGCGGACAGGTCATTTATCTCATGTCGCGCTAGTCAGGTGCCAAATGCCGTTGAACAAATTATTAAGATGGCCTTGAAGAGGGGCTATTCTGCGGATGACCTGCAAATTTTGGCACCAATGTATCGTGGCCAGGCGGGTGTCAACCACCTGAATGAATTGGCTCAGCAGGTTTATAACCCTGCTACTACAAGCAAAACCGCAGTCGAATTTCGGGGCCAAGTCTTCCGGGTCGGCGATAAAGTACTGCAGTTAGTCAATAGCCCCGAAAATAATGTTTTCAATGGTGACATTGGTAAGATCACCATGATTGAAGAGACTA
>CALVFC010000067.1 GCA_944326735.1 uncultured Limosilactobacillus sp.
TCGTCTGGGAGCCCCCGCAAGGCTGATTAGGATAGTCACACCCGATTTATCGGTGTGAATGTCCAATCAGCTACTGCTCACATTATGACTCGGTCGCAGTAGGGACTTAGGGCGATCATATTATGACTGTGTAGCAGTAGAACTCCCGGCAAGACAACAAAACATTCATTTAAAACACAAACAGGCGATTAACGCATCCAAACGTTAATCGCCTGCTTTGTTATCTATTCACCAAGAACGCGCTTGTAGATGTCATCAACATGACGTAGGTGCCAATGGTAATCAAAGGCGTCGTCGAGGTCTTCCTTGGTTAATTGCTTTTGAATTGTTGGGTCAGCTTCCAGCAGTGGCCGGAATGGAACTTGGTCTGCCCAGCACTTAGCAGTATATGGCTGGATGAGATCGTAAGCCGCTTCCCGGGTCATTCCACTGTTAACCAACTTTAAGAGTACCCGACCAGAGTAAATCAAGCCCAGAGTCTTATCCATGTTCTTCTTCATGGTTTCAGGGAAGACATCTAAATTATTCAAGATCCGGCCGAACCGGTTCAGCATATAATCCAGTAATGAGGTGGAGTCTGGCAAAATCATCCGTTCAGCACTGGAGTGGGAAATGTCCCGTTCGTGCCACAATGGAACATCTTCGTAAGCTGTCACAACGTTACCGCGTAATACCCGCGCACAACCGCAAATGTTTTCTGAACCAATTGGGTTTCGCTTGTGTGGCATTGCGGAAGAACCCTTTTGACCCTTGGCAAAGTGTTCCTCAACTTCATGGATTTCTGTCCGTTGCAGGGACCGGATTTCCGTCGCCATTTCTTCAAGACTAGTACCGATCAAGGCAATGGTGGCAATGTATTCAGCATGCAGGTCCCGTGGCAAGATCTGGGTGGAAATTTCTTGTGCCCGTAAACCTAACTTTTGGCAGACATACTTTTCAACAAATGGGTCAACTTCAGCAAAGGTCCCCACCGCACCAGAGATCTTACCGGCTTCAACACCACGTGCAGCATGTTCGAAGCGTTCCTTGTTCCGCTTCATTTCAGAATACCAGCGTAATGCCTTCAAGCCGAACGTGGTTGGTTCAGCATGGACACCGTGGGTCCGGCCCATGCAGACGGTGTACTTATACTTTTCGGCCAACTGTTTCAGGACATCCATAAAGTTATCAATGTCCTTGCGCAGAATGTCGTTGGCCTTCTTCAACCGCAGCCCTTGGGCAGTATCAACAACGTCAGTCGAAGTCAAACCATAGTGAACCCACTTCCGTTCAGGTCCGAGTGACTTTGATACATCCCGGGTAAAGGCAATCACATCATGGTGCGTTACCGCTTCAATTTCGGCAATGCCATCAACGGTAAACTTAGCGTTCTTCTTGATCTTTTCAACGTCTTCTGCTGGAATGTGACCAAGCTTGCTCCAAGCTTCATCTGCGGCGATTTCAACTTCTAGCCAGCATTGGTATTGTGTCTCAAGACTCCAAATCTTTTCCATTTCTGGACTGGTATAACGATCAATCATCTCTGCAAAAATCCTCTCTAAATTTATTACTGTTCCATTATCGCACGAATTCGCTATTTATCCCAAATATGGGTATCCGCAATTTCTTTAATTGTTTGGTTCACATCATCAGTCAGAATCGTGACGTGCCCCATCTTACGATTATGCCGGACTTCCGCCTTGCCATAATCGTGGAAGTGCCAATTAGGCCGCTTAGCAATTTGGTCACGAACTCCCGCAACGTGTTGACCTAAAACGTTGACCATCACAACCGGTGATAACAGTTGAATTTTCGGTAACGGCCAGTTGCAGACTGCCCGGTTGTGAACCGCAAACTGTGAAAAGTTGCAGGCTTCAATTGAATAGTGACCAGAATTATGTGGGCGTGGAGCCAGTTCGTTAATGTAGATCTCGCCATCATGACCAACGAACATTTCGACTCCTAAGATGCCCCGTAAGTCAATCGCACCGGCAATCTTAACGGCCATTTGTTGAGCTTGCTGTTGTAATTCGGTAGAAATCCGGGCAGGGACGATACTCAAGTGGAGAATTTCGTCGTGGTGAATGTTTTCAGATACGGGGAAGACCGTGACTTCACCATTTTCATTCCGGCCGACCATGACGGAACACTCTAGTTTAAATGGCACCCAACCTTCCAAAATGGCGTCCTTAGTCGATAGGATGCCATCACACTTAGCCAGGTCATCTTCTGAATGCAAGACTTCCTGACCATGGCCATCATAGCCACCTTCACAGGTCTTGAGAACCGATGGGAAGCCGATCTTGGCCACCGCATTTTCAAGGTCAGCCCGGTTATGAACGGCCATGAATGGTGCCGTCTTTAGTCCCGCATTCCGCAAAAAGGTCTTTTCACGAATCCGGTTCTTGGTGGTGTACAGCAAGTGGGTCCCTTGGGGGACGTAAACCTTATCAGCAACGTCCTCTAAGGCATGAAGGTCAACATTTTCAAATTCATAGGTCAAGACATCCGACCGCCGTGCTAATTCTTCAATTGCTTTGACATCTGCGTACGGGGCCACAATTTGTTCATCGGCCACCTGACCGGCTGGGCAATGTGGAGTCGGATCAAGAATGATCACTTTCATCCCTGTCTGTTTAACATCCAATGCCATCATTTGCCCGAGTTGGCCACCGCCAATAATACCAATTGTTTGTCCCTGTTGAATCATCTTAGTCAAGGTCAGCACTGCTTTCTTTAGCGGCATCGTGCATTTGTTGCCGGTATGCCACAATCTGTTGTTGAATGTCATGGTCATTAATACCGAGGATCTGGAGGGCTAGCAAGGCCGCATTCTTCGCCCCGGCAACCCCGATCGCCGTCGTGGCTACGGGAATCCCGGCTGGCATTTGAACAATTGACAGTAACGAGTCCATCCCACCAAGGGCCTTAGTTTGACCTGGGATCCCGATCACAGGCAGTGGGGTGTTGGCAGCAATCATCCCCGGTAAGTGAGCGGCACCACCAGCGCAAGCAATGATCACTTTAGTACCATGATCAACTGCACTCTGAGCAAAAGCGAACATTTCATTTGGCATCCGGTGAGCAGAAATAACCTCTTTATCGTAATCAACGCCAAATTGATCCAAAATCTGGCAAGCCTCTTTAACCGTTGGCCAGTCTGACTTGCTACCCATAACAACAGAAATTTGACTCATAATGGAACCTCCCTTAAAACTGCTTTCAGGATAGCAAATTCCAATTAATAAATCAATCCTATTTACGAACAAAATACAGATAAGTAAGATAATAATTCGTTAATAAAAGAAAAATCTCCCAGTATTCATTACTAGGAGATTAGAAAATAAGAACTTTAAACCCTGCTCACCTGGTATTTCTTAAGATGACGTTCCCACTGGTTAAAAAGCACCGTGAGGACAACCCCAATTAGCCAGTAAATCAATGCCGCAGCACAGTAGGACTCGATATAGCGATAGTTAACCGCTGATTGAAGCTGGGCCTGGGCAAATATATCAACAAAGGATACCAAAAATGCTAGCGATAGTTGGCGGATTAGCAAGAGATAATAATTCAGCAGTTTCGGTAAGGCCTCCGTCAATGCTTGGGGAAGTTTGACAAAGCGGTATGTCTGCCACTTAGTGTAGCCAAGTGCCTTGGCCGCTGCTAATTGTTTTGGGTCGACCGATTGGTAAGCGCCACGGATGATTTCACTCATAAATGCAGCGGTGTACAGGGTATAAGCAATGATAATGGCATACAACGGGTTCAATCGTTGTAATTTAACCGAGCTAACACCAATTAACGGGGGTAGGACTGCGGTTAACAGTACCGGCAAGCCATAATAAACGATAAACAGGTGGATCACGAGGGGAATTCCACGAAAGTAAGTAATATAAGTACGTGTTAGAACGCGTAGCCAGGAATGCCGACTGAGATTCCCCTGGGCAAGTAATGCTCCAACCAATAATCCTAGAATCAATAGGACAATCGACAACAGTAATGTTTGCGGCACCACCGGCCAAATTTTCCAAAAGTCTTGTAAAAAGATCGAACTATTCAATCGTGACACCCCGCTTCGTTAAATAGACACCGGTTCGTTTCTCTAATCCTGCCTGTAACCAGTCAAACAATAGGGAAATGATTAAATAAACCAGGCCCGCAATAAAGTACACCAGCACTGGCGCGACCGTATAATTTTGATTGATTATTTCTTGAGCCTGCCCCATGATATCCACCATCCCAATGGTAAAAAGCAGTGAGGACTGGTGGAGCAGGTTGAGGATTTCGTTGCCTAACACGGGCAATACAATCGGTAACGTCTGGGGAACAATTACCCGGGTCTCCGTTTGCCAACGGTTATAACCCAGGGCAGTTGCGGCATCCCATTGCAGCGGGTTCACTGCTTGATACGCGGCTCGCAAATCCTCAGAAAGGTAGGCGCCATAGTATAACGCAAAGGCTAAAACACTGTAGCCAAAGCGACTGCTAGAATCGATGTTGATCCCCATGGCTTTCAATAACTGGGGTAAGCCATAATAGATGAGAAACAGTTGGAGGATCATTGGGATACTACGAATGAATGACACGTAGATATTCAACAGACCGCTTAACCACCGTATGGGACTTAATCGACCAATCGTCACCACAATGCTCAGAGCCAAACCACTCATCCAGGCAACCACCACAAACCATAAAGTGATTGGTAATTTATCAATTAAGTTTGTCAAAATTTGAGTAGTTGCCATTACTTACGCACTCCTTTTTTAATTATTCTTCACCTGATACTTGAAGACATTTTCACCAAATGCTTGTTGGGAAAGGTGCTTCATCGTCCCGTTGTTTTTCAAGGTCTTAAGAGCACCATCAACATCGGTCGCTAAGGCTTTATTTTTCTTTGAGAACAAAATGTAGGTTGGATAAACACGAACGGGCTTGGAAGTCTGGACCTGGTTCAAATTCCGCTGCTTAATGATGCTAGCTTCACCAAGGTTCGAAGGATCAATCATGGCATCATATTTACCGGTGTTAACGCCAGTCAGTAACTGTTGGGTTGGAATACCCGTGGTTGTTTTAACTTTAATCTTGTTGCCGTTCTGCTTATTCCATGTGGTCAGCAGGTTATACATTCCCCCATTAGCATTAACTGGTGCGAGTTCCTTGCCGGCCAGATCGCTAATCTTAGTCACCTTGTTCTTGAATTGTTGCTTGTTGTAGTAAATACGAACTAAACTGAGACCGTCATTTTCCTTGCCAAAGACGTACTTCTTGGTCCGTTCAGGATTCTTATAGAAACCATTTACTGCGAGGTCGTATTTCCCAGAATCTAAGCCCACCAGTTCGGCGTTCTGCGATACTGCGTGGTATTTGAACTTAACGTTTGGTAACTGCTGATCGATTTTACGAAGAGTTTCAATTTCATACCCCTTCAACTTGCCATTCTGTTCATATGACAGTGGCTTACTGGATGATGACACTGCTACCTGGTATGTTTTGGTACTAGCAGCGTGCGCAGTTGATGTTCCACCGACAGCAAAGGCCCCGCTAAAAAGGGTGATGCTGGCGGTTAATACTGTACCGATTTTGATTAATTTATTCATTGGCGTTACCTCCATTTACTTCATGCCAAAGTGTGCTAAAAACTGGTGAGTCCGTTCTTGCTGGGGATGATCGAATAGTTGCTTGGGTTTCCCCTGTTCAACGACCACTCCTTGTTCCATAAAGATGACGTTGTCAGATACTTCACGGGCAAATTGCATCTCGTGAGTGGCAAGGATGGTCATAATCCCGGATTGGGCAACCTTTCTGATAATATCCAACACCTCAGCCGTTAACTCGGGATCTAATGCGCTTGTGGGTTCATCCAACAGCATTAACTTGGGTTTCATCGCTAATGCCCTGACGATGCTGGCCCGTTGCTGCTGACCACCCGACAAACGGTTGGGATATTGATTGGCAAACTGAGCGAGGCCGAATTTGTTTAATAATTTATGAGCCCGTTGTTCAGCCTCCTCTTTATTAATCCCTTTAATGAGGACCTGGGGTTGAACAATGTTTTTCAGGATCGTCATATTCTGAAAAAGGTTGTACTGTTGGAAAACTGTTGCGGGATGGCGGCGAAATGACAGGATCTTATGGTGGTCCTTCGTCGTGGGATCAATTTTGTCCCCATCTAACGTCACCGTGCCGGCATCAGCCCGGTCAAGCAAGTTAATGGTCCGCAACAAAGTGGACTTCCCCGTGCCGCTCGGTCCAATCAATGTTGTGACTTCACCATCGCCAACCTGTAAAGAAATGTCCTTCAAGACCTGGTGGTTACCGAAACTCTTTTGAATATTTGCTACCTGAAGCATATTTTCATCCCCTAAAACTTTGCGGCCTGAACAGCCCATTGCAGATGCTTAATATCAATATCGCGGGGGACCGTGCAGTTCGCACCAATGATGACATTGTCACTGCCCGCTTCCTCAATCAGCTTTTGGACGGCCGCAGTAATTGCCAAGCGACTGCCCTTGTACAGCACATCGTTGACGGTGTTGCCAAGGCCACCGAGAACGACCTTTCCCTGAAAAATCTGGCGGCCCGCTTGCAGCGAAATCTGTTCTGTATCAACGGCCCAGTTAATGACCGCATTTTCATAATTCTTAAACCAGGCAAGTGGGTTCCGGGCACCACCATTACCACAGATATGCAGGATATTAGTATCAGACAACTGGTTGGCGGCCCGAATAATTTGCCGGTCATATTTTTCAACTAACTCAGCGAAGTCGTGATGGTCAAGCCGGTCGTCCTGGATCGCCTGGGTACTGTAGTAGATACCATCAGCCCCTGATTGAATTGCAGCCGTTGCTTGTTTGATCACGTCTTGCGTAATCACCGCTAGGGCATGGTCAACTTCCGCCCGATCACTAACGATAGCGTCGGCAAGTAGCTTGTTCGCCGTTTTCTTATTGTGTTTACCATCCGGGCCCTTTGATAACGCCCACTTGAGGATGGTGACTGGGGAGAAAATATTATAGAAGCCCAATCGTGAACCGATCACTTTCTTCTGACCGGCAACTAGTTTAGCGGTCTCCGTTAGCCAGGGATGATCATCGGCAATGGGCGCGAGACCTTCATAAATCGTGGTGGGATGGTCAATGGTTTGGTTGAAGTCGTAATTGAACAAACCGTCACTCATCAACTTAACGAAGTCCGGTTGCACTTCATCGACAAATTCCTTTGTTTTCGCCACATTGTCAGTCATAATTTCGGGATGTTGGTAACCATCCAGGTCAATCCCGGAAGCGGCTGAAAAATGGTGCCAAAAGCTAATGGGAACGTTGCCCTGCTTGTTCGTTAATAATTGCTGTAAAACTTGTTTTTGTGTCATCTCAATCTCTCCTTTTCAAAACAGCAAAAGAAAAAGGGACCCAAGTCAATATGACTTAGATCCCTAGCGGATTTTCTGTGTGTACCCCTTCATCGAGTACACGTTACTTTGTGTAGTTATGTGTACTCAAAAAAGACACC
>CALVFC010000068.1 GCA_944326735.1 uncultured Limosilactobacillus sp.
GTGACTGGAGTTCAGACGTGTGCTCTTCCGATCTGTTGAAAATATCATCTTGAAGGAGCTTCAGGATGATATTTTCAACGTCTTCGCCGACGTACCCGGCCTCAGTCAGGGTCGTCGCATCGGCAATTGCAAATGGCACGTTCAGGATCCGGGCCAGTGACTGGGCAAGGTAAGTCTTCCCAGAACCGGTTGGCCCGATCACCGCAATATTACTCTTCTGCAATTCAGTGTCGTTGTTATCGCCGTCCATCATGGCGTTGACCCGCTTATAGTGGTTGTAGACCGCCACTGCCAGCGTCTTCTTGGCATCGCGCTGGCCGATAACATAATCGTCCAATTGATCGACAATCTCTTCCGGCGTTGGTACCCGGAAGTCAGTATCGGTCTGATCCTCTGCCAGTTCTTGGTCAATGATCTGCTTGCAGAGATCCACACATTCGTTGCAAATGTATACGCCGGGACCGGCAACAATCTTCTTTACCTCGTTTTGGGACTTGCCACAAAATGAGCAGTGAATTGAGTCCATTCCACTGGTATCTTCAAACATTAAGAAACCTCCTCTAAAGTTCTGAAATAATCATAACAAAATTGGTCCGCAATTTCGAACAAAGTGGTTCCGGACTAAACAAAAAGTGTCCAATCATAATTGATTGGACACTTCAGCCGTGATGCAAATCAAGAATTACTTGTCAGACTTCTTGTCGTCCTTAACTTGCTTTGCTGAATCAGCAACTAAGTCAACGGCCTTCTTGATTTTGATGTCATGAGAAAGCATGTCCTTTGACAGTGCCTTTTCAACGGCGTCTTCCTTCATGCCGTATTGCTTGGCAAGGTCGGCGATTTCTTGCTTAATTTCGTCATCGCTTGCTTCAAGCTTGGCGTCGTCAACGATGGCTTCCAGAACCAGGTTAGTCTTAACCCGTTGTTCAGCATCGTTAGCAAATTGCTTCTTCAAATCGTCTTCCTTAGTCCCAGTAATTTGGAAGTACATTTGTGGGCTGATCCCCTGTTGTTGCATACCAGCAAGGTATTGTTGCATTTGACGGTTAGTGTCATCGTCCAGCATTGCTTGTGGGATGTCTTGGATTTCAGCATTGGCAACGGCCTTTTCGATCGCAGCATCTTCAATGGCAGCCTTAGCTTGGTTGTCCTTGTCTTCTTGGAGCTGCTTCTTGGTCTTGTCCTTCAGTTCGTCAAGCGTGTCAACGTCTTCGTCAACGTCCTTGGCAAAGTCGTCATCCAATTCCGGAAGTTGCTTTTCCTTGATTTCGTGAATCTTAACCTTGAAGATGGCATCCTTACCAGCCAAGTTCTTAGCGTGGTAGTCTTCTGGGAAGGTAACCTTAACGTCCACATCATCACCGGAGTTGTGGCCGATCAGTTGGTCTTCGAAGCCTGGAATGAATGAGCCGGAACCTAATTCAAGGGAGTAGTTATCAGCGGAACCGCCATCAAACTTCTTGCCATCAACGCTACCTTCGTAGTCGATAACGACCGTGTCGCCCTTTTCAGCTGGCTTGGCTTCCTTAAGAACCAATTCAGCTTGTTGTTGACGCTTCTTTTCAATTTCTGAGTCAACGTCGGCGTCAGAAACCGTGGTGTCTTGTTCAGGAACTTCCATACCCTTGTAGTCACCAAGCTTAACTTCTGGCATAACATCAACCGTAGCAGTAAGCGTCCAAGGTTGACCCTTTTCCATGCTCTTGATTTCAATTTGTGGTTGAGCAACTGGTTGGATCTTCGTTTCCTTAACCGCAGCACTGTAAGCATCTGGCAATACCTTGTTTAAAGCATCTTGGTAGAGAGATTCTTCACCGTACATTTGGTTGAAGATTTGGCGTGGAACACGGCCCTTACGGAAACCTGGCACCGTGATCTTCTTCCGGGTTTCAACGAAGGCTTCGTCGATTCCCTTCTTAATAGTGTCTACATCGATATCAAATGTCAATGTACCTTTGCTGGCATCGCTATCGCGTTCCCATTTTGCTGACATTTTATTTCCTCCAATAACAAATCAATTTGACCATCGCTACATTATTAATATAGGAATATAGGTTGGTCTGTACATACTTTATTAGTTTACCCTAGCTGTCACGCAATTGCAACCAATTGCCAGACATCGCAACGGTTTTATCATTTTTTAAATCAAAAAAGGAATCCGGCGAACCGAATTCCTTTTATTAAAAGCCTAATTGAAAATTAGTCTAACACTTCTGATACCACACCGGCACCAACAGTGTGTCCACCTTCACGGATAGTGAACTTCAGACCCTTTTCAAGGGCAACTGGCTTTTGCAAGTTAACAGTGAACGTTACATTATCACCAGGCATAACCATTTCTACACCATCTGGCAATTCAATAGTACCAGTAACATCAGTAGTGTGGAAGTAGAATTGTGGACGGTAGTTGGAGAAGAATGGCGTGTGACGGCCCCCTTCTTCCTTAGTCATAACATAAACTTCACCCTTGAAGTTCATGTGAGTTTGGATAGAACCTGGTTCAGCAAGAACTTGACCACGTTGTACTTGGTCGTGAGAAATACCACGAAGCAAGATACCAACGTTGTCCCCGGCTTCACCAAGGTCAAGAGTCTTGTGGAACATTTCCAGACCAGTAACAGTTGACTTCAGAACATCTTCAGTCAAACCAACGATTTCAACTTCGTCACCGATCTTAACAGTACCACGGTCGATACGACCAGAAGCAACAGTACCACGACCAGTGATAGTGAAGACGTCTTCGACAGGCATCATGAATGGCTTGTCAGTAGGACGCTTTGGAGTTGGAATGTAGTCATCGATAACGTCCATAAGGTGAAGGATAACCTTTTCTTGTTCTGGGTCACCTTCAAGGGCCTTAAGAGCGGAACCACGGACAACTGGAACATCGTCACCAGGGAAATCGTATTCGTTAAGAAGGTCACGAACTTCCATTTCAACCAAGTCAACCAATTCGTCATCGTCAACCAAGTCAGTCTTGTTCAAGAATACAACGATGTATTGAACACCAACCTGACGGGCAAGAAGAATGTGTTCACGAGTTTGTGGCATAGGACCATCGGTAGCAGCAACAACCAGGATAGCACCATCCATTTGTGCGGCACCAGTGATCATGTTCTTAACGTAGTCGGCGTGACCTGGCGCATCGATGTGTGCGTAGTGACGCTTTTCAGTTTCGTATTCAACGTGGGCAGTGTTGATAGTGATACCACGTTCCTTTTCTTCTGGAGCGGCATCGATATCTTCAAACTTTTCTTGCTTTGCCAGACCCTTTTCAGCCAATACCTTAGTGATAGCAGCAGTTAAAGTAGTCTTCCCATGGTCAACGTGGCCAATAGTACCAATGTTTACATGGGGCTTTGTACGTTCATAATGTTCTTTTTCAGCCATTAATGAAAACCTCCTGTTAATTTACAAGTATAATGTCAGTTATTTCAGAAAAACAACTGACACACCCTTGGGAATATTGTACTACTTCTTTTCGCCAATTGAAAGCTTTATATCAACGGCTTGAAGAAGAATTCTTAAATATAATATCAACTATCCCCTCGTTTGTAAATAAATTTGCCGATGTTTTTCGTCTAAATTAGAAAAACTTCATTTTCCCACTTGGGACAGCGTTGAAATCAGCGTCATCAAGCGTTGTTGCCACTTTTCTGCCGCCGTATCATTGCCGCTCTCCTGACCATTTAGCGTCTTCAACAAGACCTCCGCCCACTCTGTCGGATTTGTAATTATGTTGGCCGCGCGGGGAAATAAGAATATCAGCTGTAATTCCAACTGCTGTTTAGCCATTCGAAAGCTGATCGCATCCTGATCGCCTAATCGATCCTTGATTATCTGCCGGACCGTCTTAATTGCCGGCACTTCATCCTGGGCTGTCATTTCAGCTGGGTTCACCTGGTACTCATGGTTATCAATCCAGAGATAATCCAATTGAGTGTCGACCCCGAGTTTGCGCAGGTTTTCAATAATGTCAGCCTTGATCAGGTAATGAACAAAGGGATCGCGAAGGACAAAACGGGTGCCCAGGATAAAATCACCCAGCGGCAAGGCGTAGGCCTCATTCAAGCGCTGCCGCTGTTCCAGCAAATCACCGTCGCCCAGGTGATAGAAAGTCTTCAGCCGCTGTTGGATCGTCTGCTGGTACTTTGTCTGAGCGATCTGTTCGCCATCGCAAACCAGCTTATCCAGGTCTTGTTGCCACTCTGCGGGACCATTGGCAATAAAAAGCCGGGCCAGCATGAAGCGCTGGTTTTGCACCATAATCTTTACCGCCAGTTTGGCAAACTCCTCAGTTTGATAAAACAGCTCGGGCTCCTCCACAACATTGCTGAGCGCTTGAACGTATTGATGATCTTTATAAAGGACCCGTACCAGTTGGAGAGTGGCATCGGGATCGGTAGTCTCCGTGACTAGGGAATCGAGGATGTCGCCAGCCGGCCCCCACTTCTCCTGTTTAATGAGTTTTTCCGCTTGCTGGTAACGTTTTGCCTGTCCTTCATTCATCATCTAATACCCCCTCATAAACAAAGAAGTGCCCAGCTGAGCACTTCTTCGGTCAATTTATTTTTTTGCCTTGGCGTTTTGCTTCTCACGTTTGCGGCCACGGCCCCGGCCACCGCGATGATGGCCCTGTTGTTTTTCCTTTTGATTATTGTTCTGGTTGTTGTCCTTCTTGGCCTCGCCTTTGCTCTTATTCTTACGCTTGGCGTGCTGGTTGATCTCCATGATCACTGGCAGAATAACCGGGTGCCGCTTGGTCTGATCAAAGAGGAAGCGGTTCAGTTTTTCCCGGACGTCCTGCTTCAAGTGGCTCCAGTCGAATTCCTTCTGATCGAGGTTATCCTGGACCACCTTTTCAACCAGGTCGGCGCTCTGCTTCATCAACTGGCGATTGGTCTTAACGAAGACAAAGCCTCGTGAAGTGATCTGCGGCCGGGCCACGATCTTCTTCTTTTTCCGGTCAATGGTGGCAACCACGACAAAAATCCCGTCCTCAGACAGCACCCGCCGGTCACGAAGAACGATGTTACCAATATCACCGATCCCGGTCCCGTCGATCATGGTGTTACCGACATCGATGTGGTCACCGACATGGAACTCACCATTCTTATAGGTAAGAACATCCCCCTTGTTGGCGATGAAGATGTGGTCGGCTGGAATGCCAACCTCTTCTGCCAGCTCAGCATGCCGGTCGAGCAGCCGGTATTCACCCTGAATTGGGATGAAATATTGCGGCTTCATGAAATTGAGCATCAGCTGTTCATCATTCTGGTTGGCATGACCAGATGGATTGAGGTCGTCAGAGATGAACTTAACCTCGGCTCCGGTCCGGTAGATCATGTCCTTGGTCTTTTGAACTTCCGTCTCCTGAGCGTAAGAAGGCGTCGTGGTGACAAAGACCAGGTCTGTATCAGTCAGGTGCAGCTTAGGGTTGTCACCACCGGCAATCTGCTGGAGGGACTTGATTGGTTCACCCATCTTCCCGGTTTCCAGAATAACCACTTGGTTTGGTTCCAGCTTGTCAGCTTCCTTCATGCTGATCAGCAGACCCTTTGGCAGCTTCAGTTTGCCGAGGCTCATTGCCGTGTTGATGATCTGTTCAATGTCCTTGCCAGACAGAACCAGCTTCCGGTCAACGGCCACGGCCGCGTTGATGATCTGCTGAACCCGCATGATGTTAGAAGCCACACTGGCTACAATGATCCGCCCGCTTTGGTACTTAAAGGTTTCCTTGATGTATTCACCAATGTCCTTCTCCCGAGCAGAGATACCGGTGATGCCAGCCCCCGCGGAATCACTCAGCAGGGCCAGGACACCCTGGGAGCCAATTTCTGCCAGCCGGGCCAGGTCAGTTTGGTAGCCCTTGGTAGCAGTCTGGTCAAACTTGAAGTCCCCGGTGTAAACGATGTTGCCGGCACTCGTCTCAATAACAACCCCAAGCGTTTCAGGAATCGTGTGGGTTGTCTGGAAGAATGAAACCGTCACGTCGTCAAAATCAATTGCCGTAGAGGCATCGACAACGTGGAAGTCGTTGAACTTTTTAACTTCCTTGTGCCCCTTCACGGCCAGCTTAGCCAGGGCAATCGTCATCTCACTCCCGAATACCGGAACATTGAAGTCCATCAAAAAGTACGGCAGGGCCCCGATTGAATCTGCATGACCGTGCGTCAGAAATACGCCGACGATCCGGTCCTTATGTTCGCGGAGGTATTCCCAGTCCGGAATCACAACATCGATCCCCATCAACTCGTTTTCCGGGTATTTCAAGCCGGTATCCAAGATGAAAATTTGCTTATCAACTTCAACTGCGTACATGTTTTTTCCGTTTTCGCGGACACCGCCAAACGGAATAATCTTAATGCTATTACTCATTAAGTAATTCTCCTTTTATTTAGTTTTGAACTGTCTACCGTTTCAAATAACGGCAAGATTTTTAATTTCGTTCAGGATTAGCTATTCATATCTTACCACAATCAAAGTTAGCATTGGAACCAAACCGGTTAGATTGACCAATAAAAAAAGCGCCCCAGTTCCATAAAGAACTGAAACGCTGAATAGCAATGATATTAACGACGAAGACCCAATGCCTTGATCAATTCACGGTAAGCAGGAAGGTCAGTCCGACGAAGGTAAGCCAGAAGGTTACGACGGTGACCAATCTTCTTCATCAAACCACGTTGTGAGTGGTAATCGTGCTTGTGAGTCCGAAGGTGTTCGTTCAATTCGTTGATGTCAGCAGTTAAGACAGCAACTTGAACTTGGGTTGAACCAGTGTCACCTTCGTGCGTTGCGAATTGCTTGATAATTTGATCCTTACGTTCTTTTGAAATAGCCATGCTATTTTCCCACCTTTCAAATATATTGATGCGCCTAGTTCTAAGTATAGCGTCGGTGAGGATCGCTAAACTGAGAAGAGGCAATGGTTAAATTACCTTTAACACTATAACCGATTATCGCTCCGCTTGCAAGCGTTCAACAAAATCCCTTCTTAATGCCGCCGAAACTATTGCATTGCCCGCCAGTCTTTTGTATAATGAAAAACGTTGAAAATTCTGGTCAACTGAATAACCGGGTAATGGAGGTGAAACTCATGCCAATTATTAAGTCAGCAATCAAGCGTGTTAAAACTAGTGCCAAGGCCGAAGCTAAGAACGCTTCTCAATTAAGCCACATGCGGACTGCTATCAAGAAGTTCGACAAGGCAAAGCTTGCTGGTGAAGATGACCTTGAAAAGTTATACAAGGATGCTATCTCAGCAATTGACCGTGCACACTCCAAGGGCCTTATCAAGGCTAACAAGGCTGCACGTGACAAGTCACGTTTATCAGCTCGTTACAACAAGTAATGACCGATAACGGCAACAGGTAATCGATACGATTGCCTGTTTTTTTAGTTTAAACGCGGATCTATGATATTCGGTAAGGATAAGATGAATTCTTATCTTTACCGTTTTTTGTTACTTGCTGTACCATTGATTTAAAA
>CALVFC010000069.1 GCA_944326735.1 uncultured Limosilactobacillus sp.
AAACCGGCCCTGGCCCGTGGTGACCTCCAGCTGATCGGGGCTACCACGCCACTGGAGGCCCAGGTCTGCTTCAGTAAAGATAAAGCATTGATGCGGCGCTTTGAAAATATTACGGTGAAGCCGTTGACTGTCCCGCAGACCGATGCGGTGATTAAGCGGTCCATCACGCCATATGAAAACTACTACCACGTCAACTACTCTGTCGCTGCGTGCCAGCTGGCCGTCGATCTTGCCCAGACCTACGTTGACGTTGCCCTGCCTGACTCGGCCCTGACAATCCTCGATAACGCTGGGGCGCTGGTTAACATGCACCATGACCAGGGCTCAGCTGCTAAAGACTCCTACGTTCAGCGCCTCACTGAACTACGCACTAAGTTGCACCAAGCGGAGCAAAAGAGCCTCAACACCGCCCAGGTCGACCAGCTTAAGAAGCAACTGGACAGCCTGCAGGACCAGTTCGCCCTGGCAAGAAATGACCGCACCAAGCACCGTTACCACACCAAGGTGACCGTCAACGACATTGTCAGCGCGGCCGAAGAGATCATCGGCCGGCCGCTCAGCAAGACTGACGTAGCCAAGGCCCAGCGGGAACGGACAGCTAACGAAGCTTCCATCCTGACTCTTGCTCAACGTCTGAAGCAGCACGTGATCGGTCAGGATGAGGCGATCGATGGTCTGACCCAGTCCTTGATGGTGGCCAAGGCGGGGCTCAGCAAGCCCGGGGCACCGATCGGCACTTTCTTCTTTGCCGGGATCACCGGGACCGGGAAGACGGAAACCGCTAAGCAGCTAGCCCTGGAGGCATTCGGGACCGATAAAGCCCTCCTCCGCTTCAACATGCCAGATTACCTCTCAACCATGGGGGTAGCGAGCCTCTCAACTGATATCTATCGGGGCGTGGTCAGCCATCCCCACTGCTGCATCCTGCTGGATGAGATCGAAAAGGTTAACAGCGCAATTTTCAACCTCCTCCTCGGCATTATGGACGACGGCAGCTTCCTCCCCGGAATGGGACTTCACGCCGACTTCAGCCACACAATTATTATCATGACTTCCAATATTGGTGCCGATAAGGTCTTCCGCAACCAAGTCGGCTTCGGGGCCACGAGCAGTACGGAAACCAACCGGATCAATCGCGACATCATCCAGCGGGCGATGGAGGAGCGTTTTGCCCCCGAATTTATCAACCGCCTGACCAAGACGGTGATCTTCAACCCGCTAACCCAAGACAGCCTGGTAAAGATCGCTGACCTCCTGCTCGGCCAAAAGCGGCAACTATTACTGGAAAAGAACATCACCCTGGACTGGGATCAATCGGTCCTGGAATACATTGTCGACCGGTACGCCGATCCCGCTAAGGGCGCACGACCACTGCAGCGCGGCATTGACCAGCTGATCACCAGCAAGATCGCCGCCATGATTCTCCAGGGGCAACTCAAGGCCCGGCAGCGAGTCCAGCTTCACGTCGATCAGAACCAGCAAGTATTAGTAAAGGTGGCCTAGATAATGCCAAATGAAGAAGAATTCCGCCAAGAAATGATCCGTTTCTACCAAGCATGTCAACTCTCCCCAGATGATATTGACCAGGTCATGGACGAGAACGGCGCACAGATCAGCAGGTACCTCGTAGCAACCCCTGAGCTGGTTGCCCGCAAATTCTACCAGCAAACCTTCCACCACTCTATCAACTAAACAAGAAGGCCCGCGGCTACGGAGTTCCGTAATCACGGGCAGTTTGGATTTTTAAGGGTAAATGTACTGGACTGGTTGATGTCATTACCAAATGTTCCTATAGGAATTGCCACTTCCATGACGTCGTTACCGCGCCCATCAGCTTCCTTTTCCCGTAACAAGTATCCAGCATTCTCCAGTCTGGTATCATGATTTTGGGTCCGGTCCCAAACATCGGCACTGAACCGCCCACCTTCACCGGGCTTAAGACTCCAAAGCTTATCATTCACGTGAAGGGGTAAGTCGCAAGTACGATTGTTAATGGTAATTTGGTAGCCGCTGGGCTGCATGACCTTATAGTTACCGGGATTACCAGGCGCCACGCTGACGTAAACGTAGACGTTCTTATCATCCGTCGTAAAGCCGACATCATGGTAGGTGAACTTATCCGTCGTCCACTTCTGGAACGGTTGGCTTTTCCAATCATCGAAGTTCCCATCAATCGTAATCCCTGACGATGCATGGGCCACTCCGGTCGGTATCACCAGAGTAAATAAAATTAATGCTAAAAAAGCAAAAATTTTTTCATTGCTGTTATTCCTTTCAATATTATTTGTATAATAGTATTTCACTTTCTTTTCTTCAATAAGTAGAGATAAAGCTACGAAATTAAGCATCCAGTGGGCACAATCTCCTACCAATAAAATGTTATAATCAATATAATAAGGGGAGATTGTAATGAAAAAATAGTAACATTATTTCTGACACTTGCTCTCGTGTTAACACTGAGTGCTTGTGGGCAAACAAAATCATCATCTTCAAGTGACAATCAGTCATCGGCAAAAAGTACCAAGCCAGTTTCGGAAAGTCAAAGCAGCGAGGCTTCCAGTAGTCAACAAGATACCGCCTTATGGAACAGTAAGAAGGACCAGGAGCTGGCTGAATTCATGCGTAGCTGGGGGCCAACGATGGGACAGAACTATCAGAAATATGATGGTCAGAATCCACTTCACGTATCAGTTGGTGCAAACTACCCTGCAGATCTAAGCCGTGAATCTGTTCAGGGCGGTGGCAGTATTGGCTGGGCTCCTTCTGAGAAGGGTGACTACGACTATAATATCGTCGCCATCTACAATTTTGATGGTGATAAGCCACCGCTGCCTAACCGGATCACTTACTTCTTTGCTTTCCATAATGGTCAGCCAGTGGCTTTGGTAGATCAAACCCGTGATGGCGCCCCTGTCTGTCACCCAACTGTCAACAAAGACGTTTCTAGTAACTTTGCTCGAATTGCTAACCAACGCTACAACTTAAAAGAACCGTTTAGAATTTCCAACAAATTCTAAACGGTCCTTCTTTATTCATTTGCAAAAGGTATTAGTCATTATGAATAATTTGGGCATAATCTGGTAATGGTCCATACCAGTCTTCATAGTGAACTTGAGTACTGCCAGGAATTGTTTGGCGATCCATTCCGTCACAATCAACATGGTGAATAATTCCGTATTGATCAGTCCAGACAGCAACATCGCCTAAGCCCAGTTGAACTGATTGCTGGTATTTATCTGATTGTTTAAAAACATTAGGACCAGCATTGTGGATGATTTGCGCATTAACTGGCAATTGACCAGTCCACTCTTCATAGTGAACCTGGGAACTGCCAGGAATTGTTTGGTAATCAAGTCCGTTAACATCAACATGGTGAACAATCCCATACTGGTCAGTCCATACAGCAAGGTCTGTCTGGCCAAGTTGAATGTTTGAAGTTTGGTTTTGATTTGTAGCATTACCAGATTCATTGACAACCGGTGAAGCATTTTGATCTTGCTGTGGACTTGTTGTTACAGATGAATTCTGAGTAGCGACACTACTTGCATACTCATTTGCCTGTGCTGATGAAGAATTCTCTTGTACCTGACTGCTTTGTGTCTGGCTATTCGTAGTAGCGTACGATTGTACACTCGAAGAGCTTTCGCTTGCAGAATTCTCACTTGGAGCATTGGTTTTAGAAGTGCTATTAGCTTGACTAGCTTTATGATGACTAGATTGTTGAGCAACCTTAGCACTAGTTGGCTCACTGTTTGTCTTGTGGGTAGCTACATTATCATTGATGGCACAGCCACCGAGACCTAAGACAAGTACAAATGCTAATAGACTATCAATAACTTTATTTTTTAGCTTTAACATAATGTAGCCCCCTCTCTTTATATTGATTTGATACAAACCCTTCATCTATATTATAGCATTAATAAAATATAACTTTGCAGATAATATAAAATGTAATTAATCTTAACTTTTTATTAACTATCAGCTTAAGAATGATAAGAATCAGTCTACTAATATTGCACTAAAGTTCCTGACAAGCGCTTATAAAAACTTTCAATTAAGTGACATGCAGAAGAGTGCCTATTCAGTTTTTTTATTTCGTGCTAATATAATTATTGTTTAAGTCTTAACTTTTAGAGGGTATAGGTAATCATTATGAAAGAACATTACAAACTTTATAAAGCTGGTAAATTATGGTTAACGGCATGCATTGCTGCACTAGGTGTATTTGCGGCCTCAAGTGCATCAGCAGATGCTCAGCCTCAACAATCCAATGTAACAACTGAAGTAGCAGTTGCCGCACAAACCAACACATCGTCAAACGATAGTCAAAACACTGGCGATTCAACTATGACGATGTCATCAAATATTAATGGATATACACAACAAACCGATAGCAACGGAACAACCACTTGGCAGAATTCAGATGGCCAAACAGCAAGTGGCTGGCAAAACAACCAGAATGACTGGTACTACTTCAACAACGGTAAAACGACCACCAATTGGCAACACATCAATAATGATTGGTATTACATGAATCCTCAAAATAGTGTAATGGAAGTCGGTTTACAATCAATTAATGGTTCCACCTACTACCTAAACGAGCAGCATAATGGCAGATATGGTGCAATGTTGACTGGTTGGCAAAATGTCAACGATAATTGGTACCACTTTGCTGATAATGGTGCCGCGCAAACAGGTTGGCAATGGTTAGATAATAATTGGTTCTATTTTGACTCAACAACATCAACCATGCAGGTTGGTTTACAACAAATCAGCAATAAGGGCTACTACCTAAACGAACAACATGATGGCACTTATGGTGCTATGAAGAATGGCTGGCAAAAAATTAACGGGAGTTGGTATGGCTTCGGGGGCCCAAATGACGGAGCAGCTTATACCGGCTGGCATTACATTAACAATAACTGGTACTACTTCAACAACGACGGCGAGGCCCGGACTGGTTTCCAAACGATTAATAATCATAGATACTACTTTGATCCAACCAACGCTTGGGCATTGCGTGGTTGGCAGGATCTGAATAATAGCTGGTACTATTTCGATAACAACAACGCTTGGGCATTGACCGGCTGGCAAAAGCTAGACAATAACTGGTTTTACTTTGCCCCTACAAATGACGAAATGTTAACTGGCTTGCAGGCTATTAATGACGCTTTGTATTACCTAAACGCTCAACATGATGGTACTTTTGGTGCAATGAAGACCGGCTGGCAATATGTTGATGGAAACTGGTATTACTTCAATAACAGCGGTACTGCACTGTCAGGCTGGCAAACTATTAATGGGAGTCGCTATTACTTAAACCCTACCAATCACCAAATGTTAACTGGCAGTCAGCTTATTAATGGGAGCTACTACTTCTTTGGGCCATCAGGTGCTCAAGAAACGGGGCTAATCTATAATCCAGCCACTGGTTTGCTCCAGTACTATGACCCAACAACGGGGGTTCGTCAAAATAGTGCAACTATTAGTGGGCAAACGCTAATCTTTGACGCAGCCACTGGTAATATCCACACCGCCGACTTTACAGACGGACTGTTATCAATCGGCAATAACCACTACTTCTTTATTAAGAGCGCCAATCGGTTTGCTGCCGATAGCTGGCAGAAGATTAATGGTTCTTGGTACTATTTCGGTGATAATGCTATCGCCGCTACCGGCTGGCATAAGTCACAGGCCGGTTGCTGGTACTACTTCAACCAAGATGGAACTGCTCGGACTGGCTGGCAACACATTAACGGGCGTTGGTACCTCTTTGACAACACAAATGCCAATGCTATAACGGGTTGGTACAAGTCACAGGCTGGTCTTTGGTATTACTTTGACCCAACCAATGCCTGGGCAGATACCGGTTGGACTTTTGTCGGCCATAATTGGTACTACATGGACCCAACTGACGCCTATATGTACACTGGCGGCCACTGGATTAACGGTCACTGGGTAAACTTCCAAAGTGACGGTGCCTTCGTTGGTTTCAGTCAGCGAGTAATTAACTGGTTCTTGGCTCGTGAAGGAAAACTGACGTATTCAATGTACGGTTCACGGACCGGGGCTGATGGTACGGCAGATTGCTCTGGTTCAATGACCCAAGCTGTCTGGAGTTCCGGTGGAAGCAGGCCATCCCACATCTATTCGACCCTTGATTTAGGTAGTTATCTTCTGCAAAACGGCTATTACGTTGCCGGACGAGGTCGCGGTGTCCAAGATGTCCAATATGGTGACATTGTTATTTGGGGTAACCCTGGGGCTTCTGCCGGTGGTGCAGGCCACACTGTGATCATCTCCACGGCCGGCCCAGATCCAAACTGTATCTCCACTTGTGGATACTACTGGAATGATAATCCAAATTCGCATTACGGTGCTGCTGGACAAGCCGTTCAGGAATTCAATTACCAATGGTACTGGAATGACGACGACCGGCCTTACCAAATGGTTTACCGTCCTAACTTCTACTGGGCATAATAATCTGTGCTATAACAAATATCGTTTTACTTCTAATAGGGAGCATGACTACGAAGTCATAAATGACTTCTGTCACGCTCCTTATTTTGATTTAAAAAGCCCGTGCTAATTTCAAAGCACGGACTGTGGAAAGTTTTGCCTTTTAAAGGAGTAATTTTAACGAGCGTTACTTCCGGTTGATGAATCCCCATCAACCTGGATAACTTGACCGCTAATGAAGCTAGCTTTGCTCGACAGTAAGAAGACAATCACATTAGCAATTTCAGATGGCTGGGCATAGCGCTTCATTGGAACCAAGTTAATTAATTGCTTGCCTAACGCATCGTTGTCGAAGGACTTCTTAGTCATATTAGTGTAAGTTGCTGCTGGTGAAACTCAGTTAACCCGGATGCCCTTGTCGGCATAGTCAATAGCAGCACCCCGTGTCAAGCCTTCGATCCCCGTACCAGCCGCGGCTAGCGAAGACATCGTTGGCGTAGCAATCGTGCAGCCCAGACCAGAAATGTTAACGATGGCCCCGTGTCCATTCTTCAGGAACTCATTAGTTTCAGCCCGAAGCAGGTAAAATTCGTCCTTCAAAGTCGTATCAATCGTTTGGCTGAACTCCTCGTCACTCAGTTCGTTCAACGGCTTGAAGACCCCTGGACGGCCGGCACAGTTGGCTCCGTAGTCAAGGCCACCAAATTCGTTAACCGCAGTGTCAATGGCATTTTGAACGCTAGCACTGTTACCAATGTCGGTCTTTACGCCAAGGGCAGTGATGCCTTCATCCTTCAGCTTAGCGACCGCTTCCTTCATCCGTGGTTCATTGATGTCAGCAATTACCACCTTGGCACCGTTCTTACCCAGGATCTCGGCCGTCGCAAAGCTGATTCCGGAACTTGCACCAGTAATTAATGCTACTTTATTTTCAAATTCTGACATAAGGGTTTCCTCCACTTATTCCATTTTTGAACTGATACATCTGTTCATC
>CALVFC010000070.1 GCA_944326735.1 uncultured Limosilactobacillus sp.
ATCAATTGACTTCATCATGTCATGAATTTCGTATGATGAGTAAAAGCGCTGGGCGAGGGTCAGCTTGTCCGCCCGCTTGATGGCATGACGGTAGGTTTTCGTCATCAGGTGCAAAATCTTATTGAGGTCATCGTCTGAGAACTGATTCTCTTCGCCGGCCAGCTTAGCACTGACTAATAGGCGCTTGAGGTCACTTTCCCAGTTACCAATGCGGGCTTCATCAAAGTCATTCAGGCCAAACAATAATTGTCGTTCGGGTGAGGCATAGAAACCGTAATTGTTGACATGGGCATCCCCGCAAATAATCGTCGGAATGCCACTTTGGTTTTGCACCTTCAAATCCCGTTCCATCAATTCGGCCGTTCCCCGGAAAAAGGCAAACTTGCTGGCCAGCATCCGTTGGTGACGGAGTGGTAACAGTTCTTGAATCATGTTGGCTTCGGTCTGCTTAATTGCCGCAACTGGATCACGGTTAACGGGCTTAAAAGCAACTAAGTCCGCCGTGGCGACCTTTTGTTGACGGTATCGTCCGGCGGCTTCTAGTTCATCTTTCGTTCGGTTAATACTGATCTTTTTTAAATCAAACAGGTCTAAATTTTCTCTATTAGGCATTGTGAATGTGCTCCTCATTCAAGTAATTAATTTCATTGTAATAGTTTTGTTACGATTGTCGAGAAAATTTGAGTTTGACCGGTCATTCTGCCACAATAAAGGCAAAGACAAGTGACCGTTGAGCAAAAACGGCACAGCTGTATTGGAAAAATATAGTGCAGGCAAGGAGTGATCGCAGTGTTAATTATGGTGGAGAGAAATGTGGCCCAACATTTACATGCAAATGTGCGCACAACGGATGCCCAAGAAGTACTGAAGGCCACCAGTTGGTCTGTCCGGGTCGTCGGCGATTTCATGATCGTTATGAATAATCTATTGTCGGTCCCCGTAATCGTCAGACACCCCCAGCAATTTAGTGACTCGCGGTCGTTTGTTGCCGCCTTCAAACGCGAATTATTGCACCTGTTAGAAGCATTGCCAGTCCCACGGGGCAAAATTGGCATGATTCGGGATTCACAGATGGCCAGCATCAATTTCATGTCACCAATTCCCGCGGCAATTCAACAGCGGCTCCAGGTTTTCCAGAATCTGTTGAACCAGCCCGGGGTCATTCACTGGGATGAAGATCCTAGTAACGCGGTCATTTCGCTGCAATTAGCGAAGAGCATCCGCCTGCAAAATCCTGATACAGGGGATGCCCAATCAGTGATTGACGTATTTAAACAGTACGTGGTGAACGACTTTGCCTTGCCAGCACACCCGAAATTGAATGAACATAACCGTCAATATCTGTATCGTTCGTCATCATTAAACGATGTCATGAATGAATCAGCGGTGACTGAGCAGATTACCACTGATTATCAAAAAGCACTGAACCGCCAAAACAAGAGCGATGCCATCGTTGACCGTGACTTAGACTACGCCAATGATTACATGAGCTATGTTGCCGAGCTCGGTCAGTCAATTATTGATGACTTAACCATGCCCTATTACTACATCTTGGATTATGCCAGCCGCAACGACGAGCGGACATCGATGACCAAATTACGGGGGATGCGGGCCGCTTTTCGGGAATTTGCCCGCTTCTTAAAGGGCCAAGCCTTATTCTCGGCAGCCGACTTTGATGAATTTACTCAGGCGGTGAGTCAGGCCATTGAAGATACGACACCGACCCTTCAAGGCTTTCGCTTAGAACGGATGCTCCACAGCGCTGAATCTGAACTGCAACGGCGGCGGTCATTGCTGTATCATGCTCGTAAGTATAGTAACCACCGCTACCAGGTTCGCGTGGAACTAAATGGTTACCATCCTAAGATGTGGCGCCAGCTAGCAGTCAGTGGTGAAACCCGTCTGGATGACTTTTGCTACCTCATCTTAGCGGCCTTCCATGCTGGCGGGTCCCACTTATATGCGCTTAAACATGGCAAGGATATTTACCAACTACCGTACTTAGACAATGGGGAGAACATTACCCTCCACTGGTTAGGTGAATTTAAGCAGGGTGACCAACTGACCCTTGACTATGATTTTGGCGATTCATGGTCCTTTAAGATTACGATTGAAAAGGTCACTAAGCGCCGGACATCACTGACTAGCCAGGAAGCCCAACTATTAGCCGGCTCTGGGAAAGGGATCATTGATGATATTGGCGGCGTTGCTGGCCTGGAAGCCGCTGCCCAAGATGCCCCGAGCCTCAATGAAGACTTTGATCCCAAGGCAGAACAGGAAGACTGGGTTGATGCCAGTCGTCAATTAGCACGTCGTTATGAATAGTCGTTTCTTTTGTACTATTAATGTGAAAAAGTCTACAATAAAGGTGTAAATGTCTTGAAGAAAGCGAGGGGCTGAAAAATGTCAGAAGATACGATTCCAGAAACAATGAAGGCCTGGGAAGTTACCACCCCTGGTCCACTGGACGGCCCAGAAGCACCATTAAAGCTGGTTACTAAGCCAGTGCCAACTCCTGGACGTGGAGAAGTCTTAGTTAAGGTATTAACGTGCGGTGTTTGCCACACTGACTTACACGTTACGGAAGGGGATTTACCTGTTCATCACGAACACGTTACCCCTGGGCACGAAATCGTCGGTAAGGTAGTTGCCTTTGGACCGGAAACACAACGGTTTAAGAAGGGTGAACGGATTGGGATTCCATGGTTCCGTCATGCCTGTGGAGTCTGCAAGTTCTGCCGGTCAGGGCACGAAAACCTTTGTCCCCACTCTGTTTACACTGGTTGGGACCATGATGGTGGTTACGCCGAATACGTAACCGTTCCCGAAGGCTTTGCCTACCGGATCCCAGAAAAGTTCAATGACTTGGAAGCTGCTCCATTACTCTGTGCCGGGATTATTGGTTACCGGGCATATGAACGGGCCAATGTGCCAGCAGGCGGCCGGCTTGGCCTATACGGTTTCGGTGGCTCTGCCCACATCACTGCTCAGATTGCCCTTGCCCAAGGGGTTGAAGTCCACGTCTTTACCCGGGGCGCTGATGCGCGGAAGTTTGCCTTACAATTAGGGGCCGTTGAAGCAAAGGGTGCCTATGATCTGTCAGAAGTACCATTGGATTCCTCCATTATCTTTGCCCCAGTCGGTGACATTGTGTTACCAGCACTAGAAAGTTTAGTTCCTGGTGGGACTTTGGCAATGGCCGGGATCCACATGACCGATGTGCCAAAGCTGAATTACCAGAAGCACCTCTTCCACGAAAAGACTTTAACGTCGGTTGAATCAAACACCCGTCGTGATGGGGAAGAATTCCTGACCTTAGCTGACCGGTTGGATATTCACCCCGAAGTTCATGAGTATGCCCTTGACCAAGCCGCTGAAGCACTGAAGTATGTTAAGGCCGGTGACATTAAGGGTGCCTGTGTACTCCGTGTCAGCAAAGACTAACGAAACGAGGATTAGATAATGACTTACCCACAATTAAACTTGTCACAAGCTGATGGCCCAGTTGCCATCATGGAAACAACGGCTGGGGCAATGACGATTCAATTGTTCCCGGACCAAGCACCTAAAACGGTGGAGAACTTTATTAAGTTAGCCCAGGACCATTACTATGATGGGGTAATCTTCCACCGAGTGATTCCAGATTTTATGATTCAGGGTGGTGACCCTACCGGGACCGGCCGCGGTGGCGAAAGTTCCTTTGGCCGGCCATTTGAAGACGAGTTCTCAGATGACCTGTTCAATTTAAACGGTGCCTTATCAATGGCCAATGCGGGGCCCAACACGAATGGTAGCCAGTTCTTCATTGTCACGGCTGAACACGTTCCTGCTGATATGATTGACCAGATGAAAATGGTGGGTTACCCAGCAGAGATCATCGACTACTATCAGCAACACGGTGGGACACCATGGTTGGATGGTCACCACACCGTCTTTGGCCAATTAGTTGATGGTCAGGACGTAGCCAAGCAAATTAGTTTGGCAAAGCGTAACCGAATGGATAAGCCCAAGAAAGACATTGTGATTAAGAAAATTACAATTGAAGATTAGTCCCAAAATCATCCAGTTTTCTGGATGATTTTTTTGGTTCAACCCAGTATGATAGGGGTAATGAATTTTAAATCATTTGGAGGTCATATCATGGCAGCTTACCGTACCGAATCTGATACTTTAGGTCCCGTCGAAATTCCCGCAGATGCATTGTGGGGGCCCCAGACCCAGCGGAGCCTACGGAACTTTCCGACTGGTCCTTACATGCCCATTGCCATTATTCGGGCACTTTTGCAAATCAAGAAGGCCGCCGCACAGACGAATATTGAAATGAAACAGATTGAACCAGCCAAGGGCAAGCTGATCGTTAAGGCCATCGACACTTTATTGGCATTAAGTGATGATGACCTGCGTCATGACTTCCCACTTAAGGTTTACCAAACCGGTTCGGGAACGCAAACGAACATGAACACAAACGAAGTAATTGCTCACAAGGCTCACCAAATCAATCCCGACATTGAGATCTTGCCGAATGATGATGTTAATAAGGGGCAGAGTTCAAACGATACTTTCCCCACGGCAATGAATATTGTGGCAATTGAAGCTTTGGACCGGCTGGAACCAGCAGTTAAACACTTAATTGCCGAATTAAAAGTCAAGGAAGATAAATACTGGAATACTGTTAAAATCGGTCGGACCCACCTTCAGGATGCGACCCCAATGACGTTTGGTCAGGAAATCTCGGGTTATGTTGCGGCTTTGGAGCATGACTTGAACTTTCTCCAGACCCTTGCCCCGACCCTCTTGGAACTAGCAATTGGGGGCACCGCTGTCGGAACTGGACTGAATGCAGCTCCCGGAATGGCCAGTGCAATTGCGGATAAACTGAGCAAGGTCTATGACCACCAATTTACCGCCGACTGCAACAAGTTTTATGGCTTAGCTAACCACTCGGGCCTTGATGTGGTCCATGGTGCACTGAAGTCTTTAGCGGCGGATATGTTTAAGATCGCCCAGGATATTCGTTTCTTAGCTTCTGGTCCCCGCGCAGGTTACGATGAATTGAATATTCCGGCTAATGAACCAGGCTCGTCCATTATGCCAGGAAAGGTTAACCCCACCCAGGCCGAAGCAGTAACGATGGCCGCATTACGGGTATTTGGTAACGATACCGTGATTACGATGGCTTCGTCGCAGGGGAACTTCGAAATGAACGTTTACAAACCGGTCCTGATCTATACGTTCCTCGAATCAACCAATATTTTGACCGGGACAATTAAGACCTTTACTGACAAACTTGTCCACGGGATGACCGTCAATAAGGAACGGATGACGGAACTGGTTGACCGCTCTTTGATGACGGTCACCGCCTTATCACCCCACATCGGATACCACGATAGTGCGAAAATTGCCCAAAAGGCAGCCAAGGAAGGCACCACGTTACGGGATGCAGCGCTGGCAACTGGTAAAGTAATGGCGGAACAATACGATCAGTGGATGAACACCTTGCGGATGACGAATGCTGACCGCCGTCAACGGATTAAAGACCGGTTTAACGAAGCGAAGGATAAGATGAAGAAGAATGGTAAACGGCGTTCATTTAAGCGCAGAAAGGACCAGAAGTAAGATGGCAACTAAGTTTCAACCAACCCCCATTAGTCAATTACAAGATCAATATGATGTCGTCATTGTTGGGTCCGGGGCCACTGGACTGACGGCTGCTATTCAAGCGCATGAATTAGGACTGACGGTGGCGGTATTAGAAAAGGAAGATAAATTAGGTGGTAACACTAACCGGGCATCATCGGGAATGAATGCCGCCGAAACCAATATTCAGTTAAAACACGGCATCATTGATAACGTGGCTGATTTTTATCATGAAACGTATCAAGATGGGGGCCGCCTGAATGACAAGGACATGTTGGGGTACTTTGTTTACCACACCGCGCCGGCCATTGACTGGCTAGCTGACAATGATATCCACCTCGATGACATTACCGTGACCGGGGGGATGAGTCAGAAGCGGACCCACCGCCCAGCTAGCATGGCACCAATTGGCGGTTTCTTGATCCAACACCTCTTGGCAGTTGTTCATCAGGAACAGATTCCCGTTTTCCAACCAGTCCGGGTAACCCATTTGCAAATGACAAAGGGCCGCATCAGTGGGGTAGAAGCCACTGTTAATGGTGCCGACCGTCACATTAATGCTGGGGCAGTTATTCTGGCTACTGGTGGCTTTGGCGCTTCACAAGAAATCCTGAAGAAGTACCGGCCGGACCTGGCCAATTACAAGACGACCAACCAACCCGGAGCAACTGGTGATGGCCTGAAGCTGGCCGAAGAAGTCGGGGGCGAGTTAATGCAAATGAACCTCGTCCAGGTCCACCCGACTGTTCAGCAGGACCAGCCGCACGTCTACTTGATCGGTGAAGCGGTCCGCGGTGAGGGGGCGATCCTTGTAAATGCCCAGGGAAAACGCTTTGTTAATGAATTGAACACCCGTAAAATTGTCTCCAATGCCATCACGGCCTTACCGGAACACAGTGCTTACTTAATCTTTGACCAGGGAATTCGTGACCGTGTCAAAGCCATTGATTTCTATGATCAAGTTGGCCTCGTGAAGAAGGCCGCTACCTTGACCCAGATCGCTGATGAATTAGGAATGGATTCTGCCAACCTGGTTAAAACTGTGCAAGATTGGAATAAGGCGGTTGCCAGTCACCACGATTCCCAATTTGGTCGGACTACCGGGATGGATCGCCCAATTGAGCAACCACAGTTTGGTGCTATTCATATTGCCCCGGCAGTTCACTACACAATGGGTGGCATTCACATCACCCCAAAGACCCAGGTGCTTGATGGCAACGGTAATATCATCAAGGGCCTCTTCGCTGCGGGTGAAGTAGCTGGCGGATTACACGGTAATAACCGGGTTGGTGGTAATTCCATTGCTGAGACCGTGGTCTTTGGTCGCCAGGCAGGGCAACAGGTAACCCTGTACGTGCGCCACAGCCGTTAGCTTGACAAGGTTCGTATAATATTAGTTGTGAACTTTAGAAATGCAGTTAACGGAGGATGCAGGAGTCATGCATAAGTCTGATCAATCAAATCCATTTGAGGGTTTTGAGCCAGCGGAACACCTTTCAACCCACCATCACATGGCGATTCCCTGGCAGGATTTCTTTACGAATGATAATTTCACCCCAGCTAAAGAAGCCAACTTAGTTGAACGTGCCGCTATTGTGGGGCGGATTGGCCTGATGATGTTGGCCTATGGAACAGGGGCCTGGCGAGTTCGGGATTCGATGAACATCGTGGCCCGGAAACTCAAGATGACCTGTTCAGCCGATATTGGATTAGTATCGTTGGAATACACTTGTATGGATGCCCACCACGCTTATACCCAGGCCTTATCATTG
>CALVFC010000071.1 GCA_944326735.1 uncultured Limosilactobacillus sp.
TATCGAAATAGGACATAGAACACTCGACCCGCCAGCTTCAAATAGAAAAAGTGTACTAATTCCAATCATTCTGAAAGAAAAAAGTACACTTTTAATCATCCGTAAATGCCGTTACACCGGCGGTTATAAGCTATTTTTCTGTACGTTCCAGCACAGTAACACTCTCAACATGCGTCGTCTGGGGGAACTGATCCACCGGTTGGATCGGCTTAGTGACGCGGTAGCCTTGGTCTGCAAAGCGCTGGATATCTCGAACTAAAGTGGCTGGATTGCAAGAAACGTAGATGACTTTTTGTGGTGCCATCTTGCCAGTAGCCTCAATCAGGCTTTCTGCAAGTCCTTTACGTGGTGGGTCCACAATAACCACATCTGGCTTCAAGCCATCCTCTTGCCACTTATCAAACTGTTCTTCAGCCTTGCCGACAACAAATTTAGCGTTCTTGATACCATTCCGTTTGGCATTATGCTTTGCGTCATCAATGGCCGCCGGAACAATTTCAACCCCGTAAACCTGCTTAGCGTGCTTGGCAACCGCCAGGGAGATCGTCCCAATTCCACAGTAAGCATCAATCACGGTTTGTGATCCATCCAGGCCTGCACTGTCGATGGCGGTTTGGTACAGTCGTTCCGTTTGTTGTGGATTAACCTGGTAGAACGATAATGGTGAAATGGCAAAATCAATGTCCAGAAGCTGGTCATGGATTTCAGGAGCTCCCCACAACGTTTTATTCTTGTCACCAAGCAAACGGTTGGTCTTCTTGTCGTTAAGGTTTTGCACAATTGACTTTACTTCAGGAACACCAGCGACAATCCCATCAACGATCTGGTCAGCCATTGGCAACCGTTTGGTGTTCGTAACAAGAACCACCATCACTTCATGACTGTAGTAACCCCGCCGGACCATTATCGTCCGAATAACGCCCTTGCCGGTTCGTTCATCATATGGTTGGATGTGGTACTTCCGTAGCAGGTCTCGAACAACAACGATGGCTTCATCAATCTTGGGATCTTGAATATAGAAGTCCTCAATTGGGACCAGCGTATGACTGCCCCGCTTATAAAAGCCGGTTTGTAATTGTCCATGAATGGACTTGACTGGTACTTGAGCCTTATTGCGGTAATGGTACGGCTTATCCATCCCCATCGTTGGCGCAACTTCAACCTGATCCAAGTGGGCCTTCTCGAGCAGTTCTTTAATCTGGTGCTGCTTGAACTTCAATTGCGCCGCATACTTAAGATGACCAAGCGGTGCAATCCCGGTTTGAATATATTTCTTATCCTTAACATCCACCCGGTCAGGACTCTTGCTTTGCCATTCCATAACCCGACCCCAGGCAAAATGACTAGCCACTTTGGTAATCCGCACCGTGATCTCTTCACCCGGCAAGGCGTTAGGAACAAAGACTGGGAAATCATCAATCTTCACAACCCCGTTCCCCTCGTAAGTTAGATCAATGACTTTTGCTGGGTATTCTTCATTTTTATGTACTGGAATGTGTAATTTCAACGTTATTCCTCCATTAAGCTCGTAATTGACTTCCACCATTATACAAAATAAACGGCCACCTGCCCACTCAGGACAGCTGACCGTTCTATTCTTGTGTACATTTTTCCTCCAAGAAACGAGCTATCTTTAACATTTCCTCTTCATTGTCATCAGCCAACGTAACCTGCATTATAAATGCTTCACCTTCATCAGCAGTTAGTTGTAGATTCCAACCATTTTTTCGGAGAAACAGCAATAGACAAATAAATGCAGTTCGTTTATTGCCATCAAAGAAGATATGCTTTTTAGTAATTTTCTGGACAATATACGCTGCTTTAAGCCAAAGTGAAGGATAAAGTTCGCGACCAAACACTACTAATTGTGGCTGCTCAACGATCACGGATAGTCCTTCAGGGTACTGGATACCATCAAAAGTTTGCCGTGTGCGGGCCAGTACCCTTTTGTTAACCATGATGATGTCTGCTTTTGTTAAATAAATCATTTATCTTTCAACCGATCCATTAATTCCTTATTCTCATCAAACAACTGATCGATCATCTTTAACGTTTCACTACTTACATGTTCCTTTTTCTTAAAAGTAATGACCTTACCGTCCGGAGAAATCGTTTTTTCGTATTCGTCACCTGGCTTGGCATGCATTTTTTCTTTATCATGCTTCGTTAAACGGAGACCAAACGAGTTTCCGGTCTTAAAAAACTTGGAACTATTATTAATTTCTTGCATGTCATCACCTCGTAATCACATTTTATCATATTATAATTACGTGGCCAATACAAAATAAACGGCCACCTGCCCACTCAGGACAGCTGACCGTTTTAGTTTATCTATTTAGTTTCTTTATCTTGGCCTTTAATTTCGTCGACACCCTTCACGAAGTCCTTTTCAACTCGTTTGAAGTCTTCGGATTCGGTGATCGCATCGTCAGGAATTTCATCCAAGTTTGCCACGACTTCAAGGTGTTGCTTCAGGTCGTGGAACTTCATTGGGGCATCCCCACCGTATTCACCATCCAGGTTAATCATCATCCGGTCGGCGTTGTTCAGTGGTTGAAGGTCCACATACGTTGCCTTGGCATAAATGATCCGGGGATCTTCCAGGTGGTTACCTTGCAGGGATTTGGCCATCAGGCTCATCATGTCGATCAAACTACTCTTCTTAACAATGATAAGAGTAAACTTACCATCATCAAGTGCGGCGTCAGGCACAATCTGTTCGAATCCCCCAACAGAGTTAGTCAAGGCTAAAAGGATCGTTGAGACTTGCCCCTTGTACTCATGTTCATCGTACTTAATGTCCATTTCCACGGGCTTGATCCGGGGCAGTAATTCTGCACCCTTAGCCAGGTAGGCTGCGTAACCGAACAGCGACTTCATCTGTGAAGGCACATCATAAGTCAATTCGGTTAGCGTCCCCGCAGCGGCAATGTTCATAAAGTACTTGTCACCGGCCTGGCCGATATCAATCTTGAACTTCTTGTTTTTGCGCAAGATCAACTTGGCCGCGGCAATCGGATCATCACGCGGAATCCGCAATGCCCGGGCATAGTCATTCGTCGTGCCGGCGGGAATGATTGCTAAAGTAGGCCGATGTTCCAATCCGGCAATCCCGTTAATGACTTCATTAAGGGTCCCGTCACCACCAGCGGCAACGATTAAATCAAAGCCTTCTTCAGCAGCACGCTTTGCTTCATTCCGGGCCGAATTAGGTGCCGGGGTCGTAGCAAAGGCACTGGTTTCATACCCCGCCTTTTCATAGATTGACAGGATATCAACAAGGTACGTGCGTAACGCTTCCCGACCCGAAGTTGGATTGTAAATAATTCGAGCACGTTTGCGCATGATCATCCCTCCTGTTTATTGAGCATCTAATGATTGCTTCAGTAACTTCGTAACCACTTGTGGGTTAGCCTTACCGCGCGTTTGCTTCATGATTTGACCCATCAAGTAACCAACAGCCCGGTCCTTACCGTTCTTGTAGTCTTCGATAGATTGGGCGTTGTTAGCCAAAACATCGTCAACGATTGGTTGTAATTGAGCAGGATCAGATAATTGAACTAAACCATGTTCCTTAGCGTAGGCGTTTGGTTCTTCACCGTTCAAGATTCCCTTGAAGACCTTCTTAGCCATCTTCGACGAAATCGTCCCGTCATCAATCAGCTTAACCATGCCGGCTAAGTTAGCAGGCGTCAACTTCGTATCAGGCAGGTCAACGTGGTTATCGTTCAGGTATGAGTTCACATCGTTCATCAGGTAGTTAGCAACCCGCTTTGGATCGCCGCCATCCTTAACAGCTGCTTCAAAGAAGTCGGACATTTCCTTGGTCTGCGTCAGAACCATGGCATCGTAATCAGTTAAGCCGAGGTCCTTAACGTAGTGTTGACGACGTTCGCCAGGCATTTCTGGCATTTCAGACTTAATTTCGTTAATCCAGTCGTCGCTAACGTTCAAGTCAGGAATATCTGGTTCTGGGAAGTAACGGTAGTCATCTGAACCTTCCTTGGTCCGCATGGCAACCGTGGTCCCCGTTGGTTCGTCGTAACGACGGGTTTCTTGGGCGATTGTACCACCAGACAGGAGAACGTTTTGGTGACGCTTTTCTTCGAAGGCTAATGCTTTACGGACGTAGTTGAAGGAGTTGATGTTCTTCATTTCCGTCTTGGTACCGAACTTGTCTAAACCGATTGGCCGGATGGAAATGTTGGTATCAACCCGCATGGAACCTTCTTCCATCTTCACGTCAGAAATCCCGGTAAACTGGATCCGTTGACGAAGAGCTTCCAAGTAAGCAACGGCTTCATCTGGAGAAGCAATATCAGGCTTAGAAACAATTTCGATCAGTGGGGTCCCCTGACGGTTCAAGTCAACGTAAGAATACTTACTGGTGTGGGTGTTCTTACCGGCATCTTCTTCGATATGCATTTCTTCGATCCCGATCTTTTTCTTCTTACCGTTAACTTCGATTTCAATCCAACCATCATGAGCGATTGGGGTTTCAGATTGGGTAATCTGGTAAGCCTTAGGGTTATCTGGGTAGAAGTAGTTCTTCCGGTCAAAGTGCATGTGGTGGGCAATTTGAGCATGAAGAGCTAATCCCGCCATGATTCCGTCACGAACAACACCCTTGTTTAAGGTTGGCAGAACACCAGGATATCCCCAGTCGATGACGTTGGTATTAGTGTTAGGCTTGTCACCATATTCAACTGGTGATGGACTATAAATCTTCGAATTGGTCTTTAATTCAACGTGAACTTCTAGACCGATAGTTGTTTGAAAGTTCATCTTAGTTTTGACCTCCTAACTTAGGTGCTTTCTTGTGGAAATCAGTGGTTTGTTCAAAGACGTAACCAGTGTTGTAAACCGTTTGTTCGTCGAAGGCCTTACCAATGATTTGCAGACCAACTGGCATGCCGTTCTTAGCGGAGAAGCCGGCAGGAACGGACATTGCAGGTAATCCAGCCATGTTAACTGGCACGGTCAAGACATCGTTCATGTACATGGTTTGTGGATCGTCAATTTCAGCACCGATCTTGAATGCCGGGGTCGCACCAGTAGCACCGACAATGACATCATGATCCTTAAGAACATTATCAAAGTCTTGAGCAATCAGGCGACGAACCTTCGCAGCCTTGTTGAAGTAAGCGTCGTAGAACCCAGCGGAAAGGGAGAAGGTTCCCAGCATAATCCGCCGTTTAACTTCTTCACCAAAGCCTTCCGTCCGGGAACGAACGTAAACGTCTTCAATGTTCTTAACATCCTTGGCACGGAAGCCGTAACGAATACCATCGTACCGTTGCAAGTTAGAAGATGCTTCTGATGATGCCAGGATGTAGTAAGCAGGAACACCGTACTTAGTGTGTGGTAATGAGACTTCATCAACGATTGCACCTAGGGATTCAAGGTGATCCAAGGCTGCCTTGATAACATCGTGAACGTCATCATTGAGTCCTTCGAAGTATTCCTTTGGTACCGCAATCCGGAGGCCCTTAACATTGGTGCTGTCGTTCAGGTTGGCAGCCCAGTCAGGAACTTCCTTAACGGAAGAAGTCATATCGTGAGGGTCGTTACCAGAGATCATGGCAGTTAACAGCGCGTTATCCTTAACGGTCCGGGTTAACCAACCAACTTGGTCAAAGCTAGAACCGAAGGCAATGATTCCCCAACGAGAAACACGGCCATAAGTTGGCTTCATCCCCACAACACCGTTGAAGGAGGCTGGCATCCGGATAGAACCACCAGTATCAGTTCCCAGGGCACCCAGGACATCACCAGCCGCAACAGCAGCAGCGGAACCACCTGAAGAACCACCAGGTACACGGGTCAGGTCCCATGGGTTGTGTGTAGTGAAGAATGCCGAGTTTTCAGTTGAAGAACCCATCGCAAATTCATCCAGGTTAGTCTTACCAACGTTGATGAAGTTGTTAGCATTCAGCTTTTCGATGACAGTAGCGTCGTATACTGGGTTGAAGTTTTCCAGCATCTTTGAAGCGGCCGTTGTCCGTAAGCCCTTGGTTAAGATGTTATCCTTAACGGCTAATGGAACACCGGCAGTTAATTGGTCGTCTTGAATACCAGCAGCATCAACTTCTGCAGCCTTCTTCAAAGCGGCTTCCTTATTCATCGTTAAGAAGGCCTTTACTTGATCATCATTTGCTTCAATGTGGTCAAAGGTTTCCTTCGTTAATTCGGTCGCACTGATCTTCTTGTTTACCAGGTCAGCGTGTAATTGAGATAGATCGGTTTGGTAGAAATCCATTATTCGCCGTCCTCACTTTCGTCAATGATTGCTGGAACACGAATGTAACCATCGTCAGTATCTGGTGCATTCTTCAACAATGCATCGGTTTCTTCTTTAGAACTCTTAACGGCTTTGTCTTCACGCATTACGTTAACGCGATCAGTAGCTGAAGTCATTGGTTCAACGTTATCTGTGTCAACTTGAGTCAAATCTTCGAACATATCGATAATGTTGCCTAATTGAGTGGTAAACTTACCAAGCTCATCTTCAGGGAATTCAAGTTTGGCAAGTTCAGCAACGTGTTTTACTTGTTGCTCAGTGATCTTACTGGCCATTCTCTCTACCTCTTTTCAAGAAATTATGTCTACATACATTTAATCATTCTAGCACAGAACTGCCCTCTATTTCAGCAATTAGGACGAAGAAAAGAGGATGACTGTTATCGCCATCCTCTTTCGTTTATCACAATTTGATTAGTATGATTCAAAAATGTGGGTCTGCCACTTATCAGAACCACTGTTCCGGTAAACAACGGATTGCATCTGTGCATCAGATTGAATCTTGATGTCAATTGGAATCCCGCTTGGCAGGTACTTCTTAGCAGCCCGTGCAATGTACTGCGTGAAACTATTGATTTCCGTCTGACTGTAGAACTGCGTTGTCACAGTAATGTGCATCCCCGTCAAGGATTTACCATCGTATTGGGCTTGCGCAGTCACACCGGAAACGTTCGGGAAGAAGTTCTGAACCTGACTCTTGAAGTTCGAGAAGTTATCATTATCAGTCTGGTTAGATGCCGTCGTACTGTTAGTCGTGCCGTTAGCCTTTGGCAGAACAGCAGTCCTGTAATCCAAGTTATGCCAGCTACTGATAGAACTCCCGTTGTTCTTGCTGTATGCAAAGAAACTACCACCAACTAAGCTATCATCAGGCGCCTGCTTGTACAGGGCAATGACAATTGGCACGTTTCGCAATGCAGGCTTCTTCCGCAGACGCTTCAGAACCTTTTGGGCAGCAATTTCACCCTGACGATGCACCTCATCATTGGAGATGTTCTTCGTGTAGTTTGGCCCATCGGTCTTCTTCTGGTAATTGTATTCAGAGTTAATCCCGATCCCAATCGTGACCCCCTTCAGCTTCATTGAATTACCACTTTCTTG
>CALVFC010000072.1 GCA_944326735.1 uncultured Limosilactobacillus sp.
GTAAAGCCCATAACCAGCTCCCAAAATCAGTCGGGAAATCAGGATGACCGTGTAATTGTTGACAAACATTGGTACTAAACCAGCGATCCCAACAATTGTGACCCCAGTCATAATGATCTTTTTGTCAGAGATGTGGAACCATTGTTGAAGCAGTGGTGATAACACAACGAAGATCATGACGGCGAAGGACGGCGTAGTAACAAGGTACTCCGATTGTGGTTGACTAATGCCTAGTGCCGCTTTTAATTGGGGTAGCGAACCCTGGATGGCGTAAGCACTTGTCACCATAAAGGAAACCGATAAGAAGGCCAGCTTAGTGACCATCGAATTCTTATTGTTCATAGTGAAAAAATACTCTCTTTCCTTAGAGTGTAGGATTGACAAACGTTTATCATTTTGCTTGTGTGAATAATATACTATGGCCATTTTTAAATGTCAAACGTTTATCAAAAATTTTTGTAATCATTTTCATTGTTGACAATAAGCAATTTATGAAAACAATAATGAAAGCTTATGGGTCGCTGCTTTCCACTTATTACCGAAAATAAGTGAAAAGGTGAATAAGCAGGAAAATATTTTTTTGCCGGGCACTATGGTATGGTGAAGAAAACCATTATGGAGGTGCACAATGAAGAAATATGACTACATTTTAATTGGATCCGGTCCCGCTGCATACCGGATGTCTAATTTGTTGGCAGGAACCTCGCGTCAAGTATTAGTGATTGATGGTGGCGAGTTCGGTGGTACTTGCCCAAACTATGGTTGTGAACCGAAGATCTTTCTTGAAGGCGCCACCCGTGCGGTGTTACAAAATCAACAACTCTTGGGACGGGGCATTAAGCACGCTGCCCAGATTGACTGGCACGATTTAATGACGACTAAACTGAATCGGTTCAACCCGTGGCCTGGGGAAACCAAGGAAATTATCGCCAAAAGTCACGATGTGGAAGATGGGTATGCCCACTTTATTGATGAGAATACGGTGGTCGTTAATGGTCATGAATACCAGGGAGACCATATTATCATTGCTACTGGTCAGCACCCGAACCACTTAGACATTCCAGGTGACCAGTGGACCCATACTAGTACTGATGTTTTATCGTTACCCCATTTGCCACAGCACGTCACCTTCATTGGGGCTGGCTATGTTGCAATGGAGCTAGCAACAGTGCTGGGTGCCGCTGGCGCTGCGGTCACGTTGATTGACCACTCCGAGCGTCCACTGAAGGGCTTCCCAGCTAAGCAGGCGGCGGTCGTCAAGAAAGCAATGGAAGATCGGGGGATTGAGTTCCTGTTTAACACGGGTGTTCAGGCAGTCCAGCAGCAAGATGAAGGCTTTATTGTGCAAACTGACCATGGTGAGATTCCAACTGACTATGTTGTCGATGCTAGTGGACGCCGGCCGAACATTGAACAATTGGCTTTGGACAAAGCGGGTGTTCAATATGATCGTGGGGGTGTGATTGTCAATGATCACCTACAGACCAGTAACCCCCACGTTTATGCGATTGGGGATGTGGTCAGTCGGCCGCAAGCCAAGCTCACCCCGGTCGCTGAGTTTGAAGGTCAGTACCTCTTTGATTACTTAGAGGGTCATTCAAAGAAAGCAATCGAATACCCAACGATTGGGACAGCTGCCTTTACCTTCCCAGAAATTGCGGCAGCGGGAGTTCAAGCAGACAACGTTAAGAATGACACTGCCTACCAGGTAAAGTCGTTTGACCTGCACTATTCGAGTGTAGCAGCTGGTCAAGATGGCTAATCCGGTCAGGCAACTTTAATCTTCAAAGGCAACTTATTGGTTGGTGCGAGCGAAGTTAGTGATTACGCCGCGGATGATATTAATAATTTCTTGCCAGTGATTGGCTTAAAAGTCACTGGTGACCAATACCGCCAAGCAGTGATTGCCATTTATCCGGCATTAGCTGATAAGATCGGTAGTAGTTTAAATTAAAACAAGCTCGCATCTGGTAATCCAGGTGCGAGCTTTTACGTTATTAGTATTGACGATTTTCCTCGTAGGTTAATTCTGGTTCCCGGCCCGTCCGCGTGAAGGTGTTCAGGGCATTGATCTGATTCATTTCACTGCTGCTGAGCTCAAAGTCATAAATGTTAGCATTTTGCGTGATCCGTTCTGCATGAACCGACTTAGGGATGAAGGAAACACCCCGTTGAAGGTGCCAACGGAGGATTACTTGAGCAGTTGATTTGCCATGCCGCTTAGCAATCTCTTGGATTTCGGGGATTTGGAGAACGGCACCTCGACCCAGCGGACTCCAGGCTTGGGTCACAATGTGGTGGGCCTGGTTAAAGGCCAACATTGGTGTTTGTGTTAAACGGGGGTGCAGTTCAATTTGGTCCACCACTGGCATTTCGTGAGCCTTGGTAGCAAGGTATTGAAGGTGGATAATTTGATAATTGCTGACCCCGATGGACTTAGCCAGGCCTTCCTTCTTCATATCCTCAAAGGCTCGCCAAGTGTCAAAGAAGGCGCGTTGGATTGGCCAGTGAACAAGGAGAAGGTCGACATAGTCCGTCCGGAGCTTCCGCAATGATTCCTTAACAGAGTTGATTGCGGAGTCGTAACCTTGGTTAACTTCAGAAACCTTGGTTGTCAGAAAATAATCTTCCCGGGGGATGCCAAGCTGTTCAAAGGCAGCCCCTACTTGGCCTTCGTTACCGTACAGTTGCGCGGTATCAAATAAGCGGTAGCCATCTTTATAGGCTTGCCGAACCGCGTCGGTCATTGTTTCCTGACCGTCGACCTTGTACAGGCCAAACCCTTCCTGGGGCATTTTATTGCCGTCAGCGAGGGTGAGTAAATTTGTTTTAATATCCATGAAATGACCTTCTTTCCTATCTTTATGATCGCTTTATTAAATTCATAAGTCAAAAATCCTGCTTATCACGAGCAAAACGGGCTGCTTGTTCGTTAAGAAGCAGTCCGTTTGACGATATATGAAGTTTTAGTCGAGAATTGAGTTCGTTACCCGCGCCAGCTGGGCAATGACATCCTCACCACTCTGCATTGATTGGTTGTGGTCACTGTAAACCGCAATTGTATAGCTTGTCCCGTCATCATTCTTAACGTAACCAATACTATTGACAATCCACTTTTCACTACCGTTTTCGAGCCAGCCATTTTTGACTGCCCAGTGGTTGCCGGCAGCGGTGATCCCCCAGGCCTGGTCAGGATCAACGTTTTCCATTAATTCTTTAATGTAGTCTCGTGAATTGGCAGTTAACAATGAAGATTTGTAAAAAATGTTGTTTAACAGCTTAAGTTGGTCGCGAGGTGTGGTCGTGGATAATCCCCATGAACCTGAAGCGATGGAATGATTCATGCCAAACTGGTTGAAGGTTGATTGTAAACCGGACTGGCCACCGAGGTCCTTAAATAACTTGTTCGTTGAGTAATTGTCACTTTCCTCAATCATAGCCTTAGCTAATTTCTTCTGGTGGGTAGTTAAGTTCCCGTTCTGCTTCATCAACAAGCCTGCCAAAACAGAGACCTTGACCGTACTGGCCATGTGGTAGCGGTGGTCAGGAACGTTGGATGAATAGTAAGTACGGTGCTTTTTACTAGAATAAACGGCGATCCCCACCTTGTTGTTCGAGGTATAGGTGATCTTGCTCCACGCGGATTTAAGTCGGGGACTAGTAGCGGTGAAGTGGTGAATCCCCCAGATTGCTAGGAGAATTAACAAAATGATGGAAATTAATCGACGACGACTCATTTGGCGCATTCCTCTATTTCTGATTGATAATAGTCATAAAAATAATAATAGCATTCAAAATGATAATCGTAAACGATAATCAAAATTTTAACGAAAACGTCACATTTAAATGACATAAAGTGAGCTATCATTGTTAACAGCATTGAAGGAGGACGGATTAGATGGTCCAAAAAGTAATTCGCTGGTTGGCAATTGTGGCCACCACAATCTTAATCGTAAGTAGCGCGCTCCTGCCTAGCAGTTCAGCCCAGGCCGCAGCATTCAATTTAAATGCGCGGTCGGCATACGCGATTGATGCGCAAACGGGGCAGGTACTCTACCAAAAGAATGCCCGTAAAAAGTATCCAGTCGCTTCATTGACTAAGGTGCTAACCCTAGCGGTGATTGAACAGGATGTTGCTGCACATAAGTTGAGCTGGAATCAAAAGGTGAAGGTTACTCCGGCGGTCGCAAAAGTCGCTAATGATTGGCATTTCTCCAATGTTCAGTTGATTGCTGGGGAATCCTATACGGTTCGTCAGCTAGCCGAATCAATGATGATTGTGTCGGCGGATGGTAGTACGGAGGCGTTAGCCCTGGCAGATGCCGGTAGTACCGCCGCCTTTAATAAGAAGATGCAGGCGGTGGCTCACAAGGCCGGTGTTAAGGACGCCAAGATCTACAACATGATTGGCCTGCCGAATGGCGATTTAGGGAAGAATAAGATTAAGGGTGTCAATAAGGACGCTGAAAACCTGTTCTCCGCACGTGATATGGCGTTGATTTCTAAATACCTGGTTGATAAATACCCGGATGCATTAAAAATTACGAAGACTAAGTTTGCCAATTTCCGGGTAAGCGATGGGCAAAGTGAACGGCTAGTGAATATTAATGCCTTACTACCTAAGAATGGCTTTGCCCCTAAAAACGGGGAAATTGATGGTCTGAAGACTGGTAACACGGACGCTGCTGGTAAGTGCATTATCACTACGGGAACCTTTGATGGGCGCCGGATTATCTTGGTTGCTTTGCATACCAAAGGCGACTGGAACCGCCAGTCAAAGGAATCTAAAGAGTTTTACGAGCAGTTAACTGATCGCTACCAGCCGGTAACCTTGAATACCACTCAACAGGTTAGTCGAAAGGTCCAAAGAATGCGCGTCGTTCATGCGAAGAAACGCCATTCAACGAAGGTGGACCTCCAGCAACCAACTGCTGTTTGGGTACCTAAGGGGATGACCTGGCAGCAGATGAAACCAGAACTAACTGTTAAGAAGGCTGACCGGTCGATGACGGGCCGCTTGAAGGCCCCAGTTAAGAAGGACCAGCAGGTCGGTTACCTAGTTCTCCACCCTGGTGATTTGCCGAAGGTTAAGGTGCCGGTGAAGGCCCTGAACGAGGTGCAGAGGAGTGGATGGTTCGATTTGTAATGAGTGCGAGCCCGTTAAAACCTCCCGGTGGCTAACGTTTGCTCCGACAAACGGCGACTTGTCGTCGGCGGAGGAGTGCGTTAGCTCGAGGGAGGTTAGGGCGAACACGTTACGACTCGGTTGCAGTAGAACCTTCGCTACTAGTCCTTCCCGGGGAGCACGTTATGACTCGGCTGCAGTTGAACCGTTAGCTACTGCCCCCGTTACAACCTAACTACATTAGAACACCATTTAACTAAAAAAGATCCCGCAATCGCAGTGATTGCGGGATCTTTATCGTTTTAAACCCAGTGGATTAGTATTCAACGTGCCACTTGATGGTGTAATTCTTTTCTTCGTTTGGATGTAACGTAATGTCACCGAAGCCATCGTGGTTAATCGCATCAGACAAGGTCTGCGCTTCCATTGCCAGTCCAAGGTGTGGGTGAACCTGACCGTGGTTGTAAACTGCTGGGTCGTCAGAGTTCATGGAGTACATGGTCAGGGCGTTCCGGTCAGAGTACAAGGTCATCTTCCGCCCACTTTCTGGATCTTCCAGGGTAGCAACAGGCTTAGTTAAGCTTGGTTCAACTTCCCAAATGTCATCGAAACCATTTTCCTTAGTGGAAGCCATCTTTTGCAGAGCGTCGCCCAGGCGGGTTGGCTTGCTGAAGTCAAATGGTGTTCCGGCATTGTCAAGGCGCTTGCCAGTTGGAATCTTACCATCGTCAACTTCGAGGTGATCCTTTGAGTTAACGTACAGCTTCAATTGGTCAACGGTCTTGGCGCTTGCTGCAGCCATGTTCCAGTAAGTGTGGTTAGTTGGGTTGAAGAGCGTATCAGCATCAGAGGTAGCGCTAAACTTCAGGGTGAGGTTATCATCGTTATCTAACGTGTAGGTAGCAGTGACGTGAATAGTCCCTGGGAAAGTATCCATTTCTTCAGTGAGCGTCAAGCTCAGAGTGATTGACAGGTAGTCAGCGGTTTGCTTCGTACCATCGACGTTCCAGATGTAAGAGTAGAAACCGTTTGTGCCACCGTGAAGACTGTTCTTGCCTTCGTTTTGTTCAACTTGGTATTCCTTGCCATTAATTGAGAAATGACCATTAGCAATCCGACCAGCAACCCGACCGATTAACCGGTCAGTGCAGAAACCATTGTTGGTGTATTCATCGAGATTTTCGGATGTCAGGACCATATCGGCCTTGCCACCATCCTTGGTTGGCACCTTAAATGATTGCAACAGGCCAGCAAAATCGAGGATTCCAGCCTGGACACCATTGTTGTTGGTTAAAACATACTTGGTAACCGGCTTGCCCTTATACGTACCAAATGGTTCTTGAGCGATATTCATCATACACTGTACCTCCTTGAAAAGTAAGCGCTTTATATTAAACTACATTCCTATTCTACCACAACTCGGTTCAGACGTATGCAACCGCTTGCACTATTTTTCGCTAACTGCTTGCTTGAAGGCTTGGAAGTCCACGTCCACTTGTTTGGCATATTCATTTGTCCAGTTGACTGATCCTTGGTCGAGCGTTTTTTGTCCCTTAAGGTAACCACGAATCATTGGTGCAGTTGGGCTTTGGTAGTGGGCGAGGGCCAGCAGGAAGGCACAAATCTGACAGTACAGGTTGAAACTTTCCCGGTCCAACTTAGCAACGTTGATGGATTCCTTCATGTCCCGGAATTGACGAATGTAGTAACTCCGGCCACCAAAAGCGGTGCTGCCGAGGAATGGATCAGATGATGATTGAAGCACCTTTTGGGCAGTCACAATCCGCCGACCAGCACGGACACTGCTTTGAATGGCTTCCTTAACGGGCAGCTTGAGCAGGTTGTAACGCAGTGGCATAGCTTCCTTGACCTGGAGAACGAGGTGGCTACCGTCAATTCCCGTTAGCAGGATCAGGTAACAACGGGTTCCAAAACTGCCCACACCGACACTGTAACGAATGATGTCGCTGATTTGGAAGTTAGAAAGGAATACCCGAATGTCTTGACGGACAGTGGTTCGGTAGGCATTGTAACCAGCCACGATTTGTTGGTACTTTACGGCACTGACGTGTTTAGCACGTGGTGGGTTGTCCTTGAACCGTAATTGGCCATTACTATCCTCAGCGGCCATCTTTTGGGTGATTTGCTCTGAGTTACTGTGCTGACTCTTTTTGATAATCTTATTGAGAATTTTGGTCATTTGGTGGTGATCATCGTCG
>CALVFC010000073.1 GCA_944326735.1 uncultured Limosilactobacillus sp.
CTTTAGCGGCGACTTCAACTGGTGGATTTTATTGTTATTAGTAGTGCTTTTCTTCGCTGCGGCCTTGGCTCCATTATTCTATGGATTTAAGCTACCAAACCAGCAGCGGATCTTTGAACTGACATGTAGTGCCTTTGAAGCTGGCGTGGGGGAAGAAACGTTATTCCGCTTTGCCCTTCTGGGGATTCTCTTTGATGTTCTCCACAATGTCCGGCAACGGCTCCCCATTGCGTTGGTGATTTCCGCAGTTCTCTTTGGCCTGATGCACCTGAGTAATATCCTGCTTGCTGGCCAGTCAGTTCCACTGACAATTTATCAGGCTTTGAATACCACGCTGGTGGGTCTGTTCCTCGCCGTCACGTATGTTTACACCGGTCAGTTATGGCTGGTGATGCTGATGCACTTCACTAGTGATTGGATTGGCTTTGTCACTTCCAATAGCAGTAGTATTGTTGGTTCATTAACCATTAATGATTGGCTGTCACTCCTATTGGTCGCTGTGGTGGTCATCGTATTAACTGTTTGGATGATGTTTGGCCAACGCCGGAATGTCATGGAGCGCCACGTGGATCGCTTAACGGGTAAGCACCAGCACTTTGGCTTCTCAATTCAATATTAGCGATAAGAAAACCGTCACCTTCGTGAATCACGAAGATGGCGGTCTTTTCTTTATTCTTGTTTTAAGCCATGTGGTGGTCTAAGTAACGGGCGAGTAGTGAAAGTGAGTAACAAACAATGAAGTACATTACTGCTAACGCCACGAACATTGGAATAATGTAATTCGTGTTTTGCCCGTAGATGATTTGGGCGTGGTACATCAATTCGGGGAGCACAATAATGGTTGCCAGAGACGTATCCTTGACCAGGGAGATAAACTGGGAAACTAATGCTGGCAGCATGTTCTTAATCGCCTGTGGTAAGACGATTAGGCGCAATGCTTGCCACTTAGTTAGCCCATTCGCCAATGCCCCTTCAGTTTGCCCATAATCGATTGAGAGGATCCCAGAACGCACGATTTCTGCTACCATGGCTGATTCAAAAATGGTCAGGGCCATGATAGCGGCCGGGATGATTTCCGGCTTGATCCCGATGTTTGGTAAACCAAAGTAGGTGAAGAAGATGATCAACAGGAGGGGCAGGTTCCGGATCAGATCAATGATAAAGCCCACGATTGCCGAAACGTAATGGATCTTTTCATAACGGATAATGCCGAGCAGCGTCCCAATAATAAAACTACAGATGATTGAAGCCACGGAGATTTCAATCGTGATCCATAATCCTTGGAGGAGGAAACGGACGTTAATCCATGAATAAGCATCAATAAAGTTTTGCATATTTCCGCCTCCCCTAAGCTAATTTCTTTTCCAGGTGCCGCATGTAATAACTGAGCGGCAACGTGATAATCAGGTACATGATGCCGACGATGAAGTAGGTTGGAATCGTCTGCAGGGTATCGTTGGCAATCATGTTCCCTTCATACATCAGGTCAAAGCCGGCCACAAAGGCTAGGACAGACGAGTTCTTAACCAGGTTAATAAATTGATTGCCGAGCGGTGGAATGATTACCTTGAAGGCTTGGGGAAGGATAATGTAACGCATTGCTTGGCCCGTGGTTAATCCATTTGCCAACGCCCCTTCCAGCTGGCCAGCTTCAACGGAATTGATTCCGGCCCGCACCGTTTCCGCAATAAAGGCGGAAGTGTAGAGGGTCAGGCCAATTGTCCCGGCGGTGAAACCACTAATCTTCGTGAAGTACATTGGTACAATCAGGAAGAATGCCATCGCAATTACCAGCAAGGGGATGTTCCGAAAGACTTCCACATACACTGAACCAATGATCCGCACTATCTTAAACCGGGAAATTTCCAGAAGCGCAAAGAAGGTGCCGATGATCATACTGCCGATTAAGGCAATCACACTACATAAAATGGTGTTCCAGAGGCCGCTCAGGAGGGATGGCCACTGACTACTAATAATTTCTAACCTTATCGTTTCATCTCCTGATCGTTAACTCCTTTAACGTTACCGAACCACTTTAATAGAAGGCGGTTATAAGTCCCGTTTTTCTCCAACCGCGCCAATGCCCAGTTGAGCTTGTTACGGAAACGTTCCTGGTTCTTATTAACCGCAATTCCGTATGGTTCCTTAGTAAAGTTTCCACCAACAACTTCGTAACCAGGGTTTTCACTGGCCATCCCGTAAAGAATCCCGTTATCAGTTGTCAATGCTTGACCCTGCTTAGATTTAAGGGCGGTCATCGCCTGGGCGTAGTCCGATAGTTGTAGGACCCGCGCTTTGGGAGCAATTTTGGCAACGTTCTTAACTGAATTAGAACCGGAAACCCCCAGGATCACAGCACCCTTATGGTTGAGGTCCTGGATGTTTTTAATCGGGCTGCCCTTTTTGACCAGCAGTGACTGACCGGCATCAAAGTAGGAGTGGGTAAAGTCAACTTGTTTTGCTCGGTCCGGCGTGATTGTCATGGTGGCCATGATCGCGTCAATGTTACCGTTCTTTAGTAGGGGAACCCGGGTACCCGAGGTAACAGGAACAAAGACACATTTACCGTCTTTACCGAGAATCTCTTTGGTCATGGCCTTAGCAAGGTCAATTTCAAATCCTTCCAGCTTACCGGTCCGGATATTTTCCAAACCAAAGAGGCGGGTATCCGATTTAACACCCCAGGTAATCTGCTTACTCTTCATGTCCGCAGAGAGCACATCCCGGTTAGCTACAGACTGGTTACTGCAGCCGGCAAGACCACCAACGGTCAGGAGGACAGCACAGAGAGCAATCCAATGCCATAATTTTTTCATTGTTCTGCCTCCTAGTGACCACTGATTTTACTCATGAAGTCACGCGCCCGTTGGGTACTTGGCTGGTCATCGAAGAACTTGGCGGTAGAGTCATCTTCCAAGATGCGGCCATCAGCCATGAAAATGACCCGGTCGGCAACGGCACGGGCAAAGCCCATTTCGTGGGTCACCACAAGCATCGTCATATTTGAGTTTTCCGCGATGTCTTTCATAACGTCCAGCACGTCATCGATCATTTCGGGGTCGAGGGCACTCGTTGGTTCATCAAAAAGGAGGCACTTTGGCTTCATTGCCAGACTACGGGCAATCGCAATCCGCTGCTTTTGACCACCGGACAACTGGGCGGGCATCTTTTCTGCTTGGCTTTCCAATCCAACTTTCTTGAGTAGTTGCATTGCTAATTCGCGGTTTTCTTCTTCTGGCCGCTTCAAAACGATCCGTGGAGCGAGCATGATATTTTCCAGAACCGTTTTATTGTTGTAGAGGTTGAAGTGCTGGAAAACCATTCCGACATCCTTACGAATCAGGTTGACGTTGGTCTTCTTATCGGCGAGGTCAAAACCGTTGACAATTAATTGACCGTCACGAATGGGGTCCAGTCCGTTGATTGTGCGAATTAGACTACTTTTTCCAGAACCGGATGGGCCAATCAGGACCACCGTCTCCCCAGCATCGATGGTGAGGTTAATGTCCTTGAGTGCATGGAATTTGCCATAGTACTTTTGGACATTGTGGAATTCAATCATTGACATTTTCTTAAAATCCCCCAATGTAGTTTATAAATTTGTTAATGAAACATTCACAAACGCCTCTAATTATAGAACTTTTATATGGTTGTGAACAGCTTCCCTAAAAGAAAAACACCGCCACCACAACAGAGAATTCTGTCGGGTAGCAGTGTTTGTAGAATGGCATTATTACATTTCCATTCCCATCTTCTTATAAGAATCCATTCCACCGAGCCATAACTGGTCCATTGGGACGTGGCGTTCTTCTGCGAAAGCCTTCATCAATGTCATGTGATCCATAAGTTTGTATTTCTTATCTGGATCAGCAGGATCAACGACTTGCAGCTGGGCCATCATGCCGCCATCTTCGTGTTCAATGATGTGGCAGTGGTACATGAAGACGCCTGGAACATCGAACCAGAGCTTGATTTTAACGTGTTCGCCAGGGTTAATTGCGACGGTATCCTTGAGCCCTAATTCATTTGGATAAGGGGCGTGGCCGTCACGAGAAATGACTTCAAAGGCGGTCCCGTGCATGTGGTAAGGGTGAATCATGCCAGGAGCGGGGTTAGTGTTGCAGATATCCCAAATTTGAACTTGGTGCAGTGGCATCTTGAAATCAATCCGGTCCATCTTAAACTTCTTCCCGTTCATGGCAACGGATTCGTCCATTCCATCGAGGGTTACATGATGTACTGGTACATCAGGATCAACTTCTGGATCTGGCCGCTGGTACAAAGTGTCTGGCAGAACAGTATTGTCCGGCTTAAATTCGTGGATCCGGAAGTGAACCAATGGAACATCGTCGGAGTACAGGATGACTTCATCACCAGGCTTGTACTTGCCAAAGTCAACGATGATTTCTTGCCGCTCAGCACAGGTAATGAGGAGCTTGTTCATCTTGACAGGGTGTGGTAACAGACTCAGATCACCAGCAATTTGGGTGAATGGCAGGTCGTCGGAGAAGTGGAGCCGCCATTCACGCCGGTTGGCGCCGTCTAAGAAACGGAGACGAACTTTTTGCGTGGTGACATCGAAGTAGGGATTGATTGTCCCGTTGATCATTGGTGTTGGTCCCGCAACCCCATCTGGATCATAATCAGCCCGGTAATCCCACTGGTTGTTTTCGTGGAAGCGCCGGTCTTGCAAGATGATTGGCAGGTCATCAACACCGTAGTTGCGTGGCAATGGGAGGCTAGCTTCATGTTCATCTTGGACGATGGCACCGGCTGCCAAACCATGCCAAACTTGTTCAGCAGTTGATGGACATGGGTGGGCGTGGAGCCAAACGAATGCAGCTGGTTGGTTAATCTTAAAGCTGACGTCCCGACTTTGGCCCGGGTAAACAGGGGCGTGGCAGCCACCATCTTCAATTGGCCCAGGGATAGCTAAACCGTGCCAGTGGAATGTAGTGACTTCTGGCAAGTGGTTGACCAGGTGCAAGTGAATCGTCTTTCCACGCTTAAAGACAACTGTTTGCCCGAGAAGAGGGGCGTTGTATCCCCAGGTCTTGGTCTTTTGGCCGGGTAGTAACTGGACCTCACCAGTTTGGGCAACGATTGTATAGTACATATCTGTTGCCGTTTCTTTATCAGGCTTCAATAAACTAGGAATGTTTAATGGCTGTTGTTCCGTTTGGGGTTCTTCCAGGGGAACATAGCCACCGTCATGGTAATCGTAGGCTGCTTCATCATAGAAGTAGTTGGTAATCATATCTTCTGCCATGTTGCGACCTCCTTAATATTATGTACGCTTTTATGATAATCGTCTTGCCCCAAAAATGCTATTGATTCAAATAAGAATTTTTAAACTTAACCACTTTACTTTTAGAATAACCAAAATAATATATTTACAAATGCCAGAACAGTAGTAACATAGTAGATGAATCTTTACTGCGATCGAGATAATCAATTGATCGTCAGGACCACAGAGAGGGGAATCATTTCATGTTTGAAATCAAGCCAAAGCGATTCAAGAAGATTTTAGTCGGTGTTGATGATGCACCGGACGCCCGGGCAGCATTCTCATACGCTGTTGATAAGGCAAAGCGTGATGGCTCTGAATTAGGAATTGTTTCTATTTTGGAAACTGGTAACGTCAATGTTTACCAAATTCTTGATAAGGACTATGTTCACAGTTCTGCTGATGAATTGCGTAAGCGCGTTAACGAATACGTTAAGGCTGCTGTTGACTACGGTGTTGATCCCGATAAGATCACGGGAATTGTTGACCAAGGTGAACGTCCTGCTGAACGGATTTGCAACCACGTTATCCCAGCCTTCCAACCAGACTTATTAGTCGTTGGTTCGATTGGTAAGTGGGGTAACCGGAAGGCTGTTGGTTCACAAGCTTCCTACATGACTAAGCATGCCGGCACTTCCGTTTTTGTTATCCGGACTACTGCCGTTGAACGTTACGAATAATTTTCCGTTTTCTAACTGATTTTAGAAATAAAGGAGCTTCACGAATGACTCGTGGCTCCTTTTTTGATTGGAATAATAATTTGGAATTCTTATAAATAGTGAAAATCTTTTAAAAGAACGGCTGTGAACATTTTAAACAAACATGTTATAATGATTCTAATTTAATTTTAGAAGGGGATAATCAAATGGCAAAGAAAAAGATGTCATTAGCCCAGAAGGTCAACGTGTTACGGGCCAGTGTAATGGGTGCTAATGATGGAATTATTTCCATTGCCGGGATTGTTATTGGGGTTGCTGCCGCAACGAGCAATGCCTACGCAATCCTGATTTCTGGTTTATCGGGGACCCTGGCCGGAATGATTTCAATGTGTATGGGAGAATACGTATCTGTTTCGACCCAGAAGGATTCGCAAAAAATGGCTTTAATTTCTGAACGACAACGGTTGGCTGACCAATACCAGGAAGAGTTTGACTATGTCCAAAAGAAATATGAGGACCAAGATATTGATCCAGCCTTAGCTAAGCAGGCGACCCAAGAACTTATGGATAAGGATGCCCTGGGGACAGCGGTTCAGGAACGGTATGGCTTTAACCCCCGTGACTTTACTAGTCCGTACGCGGCAGCGATTGCTTCCTTTATTTCTTTCCCAACTGGGTCCATTTTACCGATGGTGGCCGTTACAATGTCACCATCAAATGTCCGGATTCTAGCGACGGCCATTGCGGTGCTAATTGCCCTGTTAATCACTGGTTACTGTGCAGCGGTGCTGGGTCATTCTAACCGGCTTAAGTCAAGTATCCGGAATGCGGTTGCTGGTCTGTTGACGATGGGCGTAACCTACGTCATTGGACAATTATTTGCCCGTTAAGGAGGGATGAGCTAGATGACTAAAATTAAACGTCAAAAACAAACGATGGAAGAAAAGCTCAACACCCTTCGTGCTGGTGTCTTGGGCTCAAATGATGGGATTTTAACGGTTGTCGGGGTTCTGGTATCAGTGGCCGCGGCAACGACGAACCGCTTTACGATTTTTATTGCCGGTCTGTCCGACTTGCTGGCCTGTGCCTTTTCAATGGCTTCCGGTGAATATGCTTCTGTTTCTACCCAGAAGGATACTGAACAGTCAGCCGTGGAGGCAGAACAACGGTTACTGAAAACGGATTTTGCGGCTGAATTGAACGCCGTCAAGGACTACTATGTCCAAAAGGGTGTTTCCGAAGCAACGTCAATGAAGATTGCGAAGGATTTGCTGAGCAAGAAGCCCCTGCAAACC
>CALVFC010000074.1 GCA_944326735.1 uncultured Limosilactobacillus sp.
GATTAATTGGCCAGCCCAGTTAATTAACTTGATTGTCGACCAAGATGCGCAGTTAACGTTCGCTGGTGAAGGCCAGCCAGCAATTTACCGGGCCACCTTCCCATTTAAGGCGCTCGGGTTAACCGATGAACGGCCATCTGCCAACTTAATCATTGGCGCCCAAATGCAAATTTTGAATTAATTGAAAAATGGACATGACAGTTTTTTGCCATGTCCATTTTTAGTTTTAGTTATTTAGTTTATGCGGCGTTACATATAACGTCTTCTGACCAGTAAAGGTCACAAATCCGGGTTTAGCACCACTCGGCTTATGAAGTCGCTTGACGGGCAAGTAATCGACGGGTACATTGTCGGAATTGCGTCCCTTGGAGTAGTAAGCCGCAAGTTGGGCTGCTTCCAGGATCGTGTCATCACTGGGGTTCGTGTCACGAATAACAACGTGGGAGCCCGGAATGTCCTTGACGTGGAGCCAAATCTCGTTTTTGTTAGCAATCTTGAAACTCAACCGGTCGTTTTGGAGATTGTTTTTCCCAACCAGGACAAGTGTGCCATTGCTGGTGTGGAACTGTTCAGGCTTGCTGACCCGCACTTTGCGCCGCTTCTTACTCTTCTGCCGCTTAACCTTGAGATAACCCTGTTCCTGCAACTCTAAGCGAATTTCCTGGATGTCAGAAGGGGAAGCCAGGTCAATCTGGGACTCAATGTTCGACAGGTAGTCAATTTCTTGCTCAGTCAGCTTCTTCTGTTGGTTAACGTAGGCTACAGATGTCTTCAGCTTATCATACTTGGTAAAGTACTTTTGGGCGTTCCGCGATGGCGTTAACTCTGGATCAAGCTTGATGGTGAGGGGGTTATTATTGTCGTAGTAGTTGTTCAATGTAACCTCAGTCATCCCCCGCTTGACCTGATTCAAGTAGGTAGTTAAAATCTCACCCCGGATCCGGTAACGGTCCGCTTCTGCTGCGTCGTCAAGCTGCTGATTCAGCTTCTTGATCTTCCGCCGGTCCTTCTTTAGTTCGGTGTGCAAGACCCGTAACACTTGACCAGCCAGTTCCTTGGACCGATCCTGTTGGGCCTTGTTGGCGTAATAGGCATCGAGCAGGGCGGACAGGGTATCGTAGTGCTGTAATTTATCAGCCGCCATCCCCATTGGTGGAAATGCCGCAAATGCTGACTTTCCATTGTCCCGGGTGTAGATAACGGGCTGGGGGTGTTCAAAGTTGTTCAGAAACTGGTGGTACGTGGTTGGCAGGTCGTCACTAGCGAGCAATTCTTGTGCTAGTTCCTTGGCTGAATCACGGCCGAGACCTTGGTAGGAAGCCTGCAGGCGTTTAGCTAATTCGTTGGGATCCTGCGTTTCCCGAATGAGGTCCGTGTAGATCTGGGTTGTCGGGGAGTCGTTGGCCTTGTCCTGCTTTGGTGGCATGACCCAGGTAGCCCCAGGAAGTAAGAGACGAACCCGGTTCTGGTCAGAGCCAACGTGCTTGATGGTATCGATAATCTTGCTGGTTCGGTGATTAACGAGCGATACGTTACTGTGCCGCGCCATGATTTCACTGTACAGGTCAAGTTGTTGACTATCACCAAGCTCATCACGGGTGTTAAAGACCAACTTGACGATCCGGTCATTATCAATTTGTTCAATCGAATCAACGATTGCCCCTTCTAGGTACTTGCGCATTGTCATGGCAAAGTTTGTTGGGACTGCCGGATTCTGATAAGGAATCGTCGTAATTTGAATCCGCGGGTAGGTCGGATTAGCTGACAGTAATAATGAATAATTATGCCGGTGAGCACGGATTGTGATAATTAATTCTACTGGGTAAGGTTGACTAACCTTGGCAACCCGGCCCGTTGCTAATGTTTGATTTAGTTCATGCACCATGGCATGAGTAAAGAAGCCATCGAATGCCATTAGAAAGCCTCCTTCAATTCTTTGAATAATGTGCGTAACGAGTAGTATTATACCGTTAAAGAGACATCTTACGCAATCTTTAGGATCGATAAATGATTGGTTTATCGTTAGCAGTGTGGTATCCTCTTTGTATTAATGTAAAATATAACTTAATTTGATCAAATTTAAAACTCGGAGTTGATATGATGAAAATTGCTGTTGTAACGGACAGCACCGCCTATCTAACACCTGAAGAGGCGGCGGCTAATAATATTCATGTTGTGCCAATTCCCGTAACCTTGGATGGCCAAACCTACCGTGAAGGGGTTGATATCTCAACCTCAGAATTTTACGACAAGATGGCCCAATCTGGCTCTTTCCCAACGACTGCTCAGACGCCAATTGGCCAATTAATGGAACTTTATCAGGGACTCGCTGACGAAGGCTACGACGCGGTTATCTCTATCCACCTGACGAAGGCTATTTCGGGATACCTGAACACTATTGAGCAACTTTCAATTCAAATGAGGGACGTTATTAAGATTGTTCCATTTGACTCGCATTTGACTGTTAAGATGATGGGTTACCTAGCCCTAGAAGCGGCAAAGTTAGCGAACAATGGGGATGACCTGGACGATATTTTGAAGAAAATCACCGAATACCGGGATACCTTCAATAACGTCTTTGTGGTTGATGACTTGCAAAACCTTGTTCGTGGTGGCCGGCTATCCAACGCGGCAGCGTTCGTGGGCTCCATTTTGAAGATCAAGCCATTACTGACGATGAATACCCCAACACACGCAATTGAAGCATTCGAAAAGGTTCGTTCCATGAAGAAGGCCAAGTTGCGCTGTGAGCAAATCTTTGATGAAGATATTGCTAAGCTGAACTACCCAGTCCGCGCAATGGTTGTGCACGCTGATGTGCTGGAAGCTGGCCAAAAGTGGCTTGATAAGCTCCAAGCAGATCATCCTGACATTCGCTTTGAACTGTCATACTTCGGTCCCGTTATTGGGACGCACTTGGGTAAGGGGGCTCTGGCCCTTGCCTGGATGCAGGATACGGAAAAGAAGCCGTTAGCATGATGAATAAGCACCGTACCTTTCAGTCGATCGTCTGGCTGGTGTGCCTGGCATTACTTTTATTGCTCAGCCCACTTAACTTGAAGACGGTTTTGCCGACGGGCCTGTTCACTGCGCCGTTGACGACGTTATTTGCGTTTGTCAGCTTATTTGTGCTGCCATGGTGGTCATCGCTAGCATTGCTCATTGTTGGTAACCTGGGGTTAATGCTTCTCCACACCAGTAATTGGGTACTGCTCATCACGATGGCTGTGGCATTATTAGTGGATGCTTGGATGATGGATTGGCATCGTTCGCCTAGTGAAAAGTATTCCCAATCCCAGTTAATTACGATTGGCCTTGTCACAGGAATTACCAGTTTGGTCTTACTTTTAATCCTGGCCTGGTTAACTGGGGTCGCTGTCCTCGGCAGTAACAGTGCCTTAAACGTCGTTCGCCTGGCGTTCCCAGTATCACTGTTGACGTGCCTCGTTTACGCACTATTAATTCCATTACTGGGGGCATTTCTCCTGTGGTTGCGGGATAAGTTGTTCCCACCACAAACGGAAGAAAAGCAGGCGGGTTCAGTGGTAATCGACCTGAGTGACCACCAAGACGATAAAAAAGATGAGAAATAATAGAAAGAGGACTCGTTGATGGGCGAGTCCTCTTTCTATTATTGTTGACCGGTCCATTCGGCCTTAAATTCATCCACGTAATCAATCATGACCTGTTGACGGTGCCCAGCGAGGCGCTTGGCTGTATCCGTGAACAGCTTGTTTTTAATGTGGAAGAGCTTTTCGCTGAAGTGATTGATGATCGTTTCATGACTTAAGTCCCGGTATTCTTGGCGGGTCATATTCGTACGCGGCTTAATCGCCGGATCATAGATCTTTTCGCCATGGGCACCACCGTAGTAAATCGCCCGCATGATCCCAATTGCGCCAATGGCATCTAGCCAATCAGCATCCCGAACTACTTGGGCGACTTTTGACAGCTCGACCTTACCATCGAGGGTGTGAGCAAATGAGATGTTGGAAATTGTGTCCATAATAACCTTGACTTGGTCCGCGGTGAAATCATTGTCCTGCAAAAAGTCAGCGACGTGTTGTTGGGCCACCTGGACATCAGCAACTAGTTTCTCGTCGATGGTGTCGTGGAGGTAGGCGGCCACGACCGGCAGGAAGGGGTCGAGATGTTCACCCTGGGCAATTTGCTTTGCCATTTTGACCACCCGCATGATATGATCCATACCGTGACCAGTTTGATCGTTTGCAAGTTGGCTCTGGGTATATTGACGGACGACTTCAATTTGTTCTGCTGTAGTCATAATGATGCTCCATTTCGTTTATACTATTGTTAGTATATCAAATGGGCTGGGGGATATTTTTATGAATTTACTATTTGCCATTGATGACCGCTTTGTCAGTCAACTGGAGACAGTGCTATTATCAATTCACTTAAATACTAAAGAACGCGATATTGACTTCTATGTCTTGCAGAAAACACCACTGAAGAAAGAAGCAGAGCTCAAAGCCGTCGCGGATGAGTTTGGCATGAATTACCACCGGGTGCTGGTTGATGAATCGTTATTCGACCACGCCCCAGTCACCGATCGTTATCCCACAACGATTTACTATCGGCTGTTGGCTCATCAGATGTTGCCAGAATCTATTCATAAGATTCTCTATTTGGATGCTGATCTGCTGTGTATTAATGACTTAGGCCAGCTGTACAACGCGGACCTCACCGGCAAACTCTACGCTTCAGCTATTCACGCCAGTCTGACCAACACGACGGACGTGATCAATAAGATTCGTCTCCAGAACTTCTCTGCGGATGGTTACTACAATTCAGGCGTCTTATTGATGAACCTCGACCTGATTCGGGAAAAAGTCAAGGCGGAGGATATTTTCGATTACATTCGGGAACATGTTCTTTTACTGCCTGATCAGGATGTCCTGAATGCCCTGTACGGTGACCAAATTAAGTCGGTGCCGGACCAGCTCTTTAACTTTGATACCCGTAACCTGGCAACGTACGCAACAATTTCGTTTGGCGAGTGGACACTGGATTGGGTTATTAAGCACACGGTCATTTTGCATTATTGTGGTCGTGATAAGCCATGGTTGATTACCATGAACCATGGTCGGTTAACGGCTTTGTATAAGCAGTACTTCCAGATGATGAAGCACATTGTCGAGCGGCTAACTCAAGACTAGTTAATAATCATTACTTAGGAAATGCGCTATAATACTGGCGAGTAAAAAATACTTAATAAAGTGTTGAATTTGGGCGCACTTTTTGATAAATTATTTAAGTTATCTTGTTTCACTTATCAAATGTAAGAAAGGTCGGGAGAGATATGCAATTACGGAAAGCAACCTTAAATGATTTGGACACTGTTATGGACATTCTTCGTGATGGTCGAAACCAATTGGCAGAACAAGGAATTGACCAATGGCAAGGGGACTATCCGAACGAAGAACATATCAAGGAAGATATCCAACATGGCTGGGCCTACTTGGTTGAATCCGACGATGAAGAAACCGTTGGGGCCTTAGCAATTGTGGACGCTCCGGATCATTCCTATGATGAATTAGACGGCAAGTGGTTATTAGATACCCAGAACTACCAGGTTATTCACCGGGTAGCGATCCACTCTAACCATGCCGGTAAGGGTTACGCTTCACAATTATTTGTTAGTGTAATTGACTACATTAAGAACAACCGCAAGGACATTCAGTCACTGCGGATTGACACGCATGAGAACAACAAGATCATGCAACACTTAATCACTAAGCATGGCTTCCAGAAGGTTGGCGAGCTCCATGGGGTTTACCGTCCAGAAGAAGAATCCTATGTTTACGAACTTATCACCCATCCAGAAGCCGATGAAAATTAGTTAAAATGAAATTGCCCCTGACGTCCGATGTTGTAAGAACGTCAGGGGTATTTTTAGCCTTTTTTTACAAATCTTTAACCAGGCTGTACCACGTCTCATTCGCATGGTCGGAATCAGATACCTTGACCTGGTGGAAGCCATTGTGTTCGTAGAAGGGGACATTTTTGGCGAGCGAGTCGAGAGAAATGGTGGACCGCCCAGCAGCACGAGCGACCTTTTCCAGCGCCGTCAGTAATTGACTGCCAATGCCATGGCCACGGTAAGCAGGATCAGTCGCAATTGACAGTACTAATTGGTGACCACCACGGGGCAGGTTTAGTGGAGTGTGACGATACATTTCATCAGTGACGAACGGTTCATTGACTGCTGGTCCGACAATGAAGCCGACAACCTGGTTATTTGCTTTGGCAACCAGAAAAGTGTTGCTAATCTTGGCAATCCGGTCCTTAAATGCGGCTGGGGTGCCAGCTTCAGCGGGTGAAAAACCAAGGCGCTCGATCCGGACCACATCATCGAGATCGCTTGGCTGAACATGTTCAATCTGTACTTGCATTGGGCATCCTCCTTTTTAGTACCTAAGTTAATTCATTTATTGTTTCCTGGCAACTCTAATTTGTTCTAGTATTCACAGACGGATTTTGCTAAGATGTTACTAGTTTTGGGTTAAAGGAGTCGATTGATATGTCCACCAAGGGCGGTGAATTCCGGTTTGCCTTTCGTCAATCAATCCCCGTCTTATTTGGATACATTGCATTGGGGTTAGGTTACGGTTTATACATGCATAACCTGGGATTTTCATTTATTTATCCAACATTAATGGCCCTCACGATCTACGGGGGCTCAGTTGAGTTCGTGATTGCCAACATGCTGATCCAGCATTTTCAACCATTGAACGTCTTATTAGTGACTTTAGTGGTTGGCTTCCGGCAGTTCTTCTATGCTTTGTCGATGTTAAAGCAGTACCGGCACACCGGTTGGCGGAAATGGTTGCTGATCTTTGGGTTAACCGATGAAACCTTTGTGTTGAACTACTATTCAGAAGTGCCCCGGGGTTATGACCGGACACAGGTCCAGACCTGGATCACCTTGCTCGACTGGTTCTACTGGGTCTTAGGAGCATTTCTCGGCGGCTTCCTTGGTTCGCTTCTCCACTTACAAATTGAGGGCTTGGACTTTGTGATGACGGCGCTCTTCATTGTCTTGGCCCTGGACCAGTTCTTAAAAGAGGACAGCCATATTAGTTCCCTCAGTGGGATTGCCATTACCATCGTCTGTTTGCTGACGTTTGGGAAGACCTATTTCCTGGTGGCAACCCTTTTGTTGCTGGTTCTTGAATACTACCTTCTCGCACAGCGACGGCGGAAGGAGGG
>CALVFC010000075.1 GCA_944326735.1 uncultured Limosilactobacillus sp.
ATCTCCAGGATCTGTGAGTACCAGACCACTTCAAAACAACTTTCGAGGATAAAAATTCCTATCAAAACCATCAAATAAATATTTGTCATCATGATAACCCCTTTAGTAAAATCACTCTTAATTGTAAATGATTAGTTCCATTAGGGCAATTCTTGCACCAACAAAATGCGGTAAAATATAAGTAATTGATAGTAGGAGGTCATTATCATGAAAAAACGCGAACTGAAACGGGAAGTCACGACTCTTCAAACCCAGAATGCACGTCTGACACGTGTCCTGTCGATTGTTACTTTAACGATGACGGTTGCTAACTTATGGATGACAATCGCTAAATTTAAGAGTAAGCAACGCCAGCAAGAGGATGGTCACCATGTGGAAAAGTAACCGTCCGCAAAGTGAACGCGACCGTCTACGGAAGAAGGAAGCATTTCTCCTAGTGGTTTGGATTATTGCTTGTTTTACAATGATGGTCATATACCAAAAACTAGCTTAATGTAACGGCACCAGAACGAAGGTGAGGACTGAATGGTAAATGATGACTTAACTGACTGGCAAAGAATGCAACTAGCTCAGTTAGAGTACTATGACTGGCAAATAAATGATGATGTTCTTTTGCCTGATGGGGTCATGGTCGGTACCGTGAGCAAATTGGTTAACACTGATGACGGCTTTCGTGCTACTGTTATTCAGTCTGGTCAGAATGAACTGACATTACTGTTCAGAGGTTCATCTGGTGTGCGGCGTGGTGATCCGACTACCTGGACGAATGAATGGCTGCGAGTGAACCTGCCTGTTGGTGACGCCATCCTTAACCAGGTGCCGGAAGTCCCTGCTGAAATGTGGACCGCCGTCAAACATTTGAACAAGCTTCTGGAAAATAATTCCGGGAGAAAAGTGTACATCTATGGTCATTCACTAGGTTCAATTAATGCCCAGTTTGCGCTTGCTAACTGTCAGCACCCCCAACAAATTCAACGGGCATACCTTTACGAAGGGCCTAACATTTATTGGCTCCTGGATGCCCAACAAAGGAAGAACGTCCTTCAACTGCGGACAAAAATTTTTAACTATATTGATCCTCTGGATGTGATTGCACTGGGGTACCTCGATCGTCAGCATACGATTGGTCTCCTGCAGGTCGTCGATTCAGTGATGTCGAGTCCAATCAACCAGCACATGTGGGGTGGTTACCAATTTGATAAGGACCAGCGATTAAAGATCCTTCCGGAAGGTATTCTGTCGGCACGCGCAATCATTGACCAACGTCTGTTACAACATGCGGCACAATTGAAGGGAGAGCGGTAAGCGATGGATAAGCAGCCGATGTTGAATCAAGCCTATATTAACTTTTATTCTGGCAAATTAAGCCTTGAAGAAGTCGATGACCTTTTTCGGACGATGCCGTATGAATTGGACTACATTAATGCCGATGATCAGTATGTGTGGTACTCGCCGAACCCTTGGCGTGATGATGACCGGCTGCACCAACGGTTGAATCACCATGTTTATGGTTGTCATCCTAAACGGGTGTTGCCAATGGTTAAGCAGGTCCTCAAGCTACTAAAGAGTGGTAAGAAAGACATGCTGGAATCGCCGCAGATTATGGATGGTAAGCGCACACTTATCCGTTATTATGCGGTCAGGGCCGTCAATGGCCACTATCTTGGGACATTGCAAGTAACTGAATATGTTGAACATATTGCGCAGTTAACCGAGCAGCATGCGTTCGAACACGGAATTGTTGAGGGAAAAGTACCGGATGCAATGACAGGAGCGTCCCAACACGAAAATTGAAGATCAAAAGCCCTTAGTGAGCATAAGTTCATTAAGGGCTTTTCGTTAAGATTCTAAATAGTTAATCAGGTTAGGCAAGATCGCTTTGGCTTCCCGTTGACCGGTTTCATATAGAGCACGGATCTTCTTGACATTGGATTCGACCCGGCCCACTTTGACCGGGTGCTGGGGAGCAATGTTAAAGACTTGGCCAGTCCGTTCTAAGTGTTCGATTTGGGCCACTTGGCGGTTATAAACTTCAGGACGATTAATCCCCGCGTCAGCAAACAACGGATAATCCTTGAAATATGACTTGTACAAGCGAGCGACAGGACGGCCAGTTGGCTTCTTACGGTAATTAACATCGCGGGTCCGGACGACCACGATTTTGTTGTATCCTTGTTGCTGGGCAACGTCAAAAGGAATGGAGTCCGCCACCCCACCATCGAGGCACAGTCCCTCTGGCGTTGGGGCAGGGTCCATCATAAATGGCATTGAGCAGGAAGCGATTAAGACCTGCGTTAACTTTTCACCGGTCATATCAGTGAATAAGGCCGCTTTCCCATCGGATAAACGGGTTGCAACGGCTGTGAAATGAGAAGCTGAGCGAATATATGCTCGTTCATCGAAGTTTCTCCAGGATAAGCCGTGGTCCTCAAACAGGTAATCCATATTGATCACTTTCTTTTGGAAGATTCGGGCCATCGAAATATAGTCATGGTCGTGACGGTGTTGGATATTGATGTTAGCAGCACGACCATACTGTTTAGCAACAAAGTTCACTCCATTGAGGGCGCCAGCCGAGACACCGATTACGCTTTTGAATTCAATATGGTTAGCTAATAACATATCGCAGACACCAGCAGTATATTGTCCCCGGAAGGCGCCACCTTCAAGAACCAATGCTGCATTGTACAACATAAACGAACACTTCCTTTTCGTAACTGAAATAGTTTTATTATACGTGGATTATTTATTGATTGCTATTATTTTCTTGGTTATCTTCAGTGAGGAACTGCAGAAAACGGGTTGCCGCCGGAGAAAGGGGATTATTCTTTCGCCAAGCAATGACGTGGCCGGTTTCTTTACCGGGGGCAAACGGCACGAACTTGATTTGAGGGTCACGGTAAACTTGACTAATTCCTTGGATAGCAATTGCATAGTATTTGCCTGTTCGTAATAACTCTAATGAGTTGCTCGGTAGGTTATTTGTGGCCTTAACAGTCAGTTTTTGTTGGTCAAGGCCGAGGACGTCACTGACTTCGTCGCGGACAATATTCCGAACTGGGAGGATAAGTGGCAGTTGATACAAGTCGGTTTTCGTGATGGACTTTTTATTAGCAAGTGGAAGATCACGCCGCATAAACACACCCCACCGTTCTTTGATCGGTAACACGACATAGTTGTATTTCGCTGCCTCGATGGGCTGAACCAAAACGATCAGGTCTTCCAGACCAGTGTCCAAGCGTCGTTTAAGGAGGTCACCATTGCCATCATAAATATTAAACTGCACGTCTGGATACTGTTCTTGAAATGCAGCAACCTTTTTCATAATGTATGATGATGCGTTGGAAACAACGCACCCCAGATTGACTGTTCCCACCAGGTCATTGCTACTGTCTTGCAACTCTTGTCGGGTTTGGTCTAATAATGATAGGAGTAAGATAGCCTTTTGTTGAAAGAGCGCGCCCTGTTTAGTTAACTGCAGATGGTGTTGTTGGCGATCAAATAGGGGCACGCTGAGCTCTTTCTCAAGGTCCATGATTTGACGAGAGAGAGTTGGCTGTGTGATGTGTAGTTCGCGGGCGGCTTTGGTGATATTATTAGTTCTAGCAACAGTCAAAAAGTATTTTAAAACACGTGTTTCCATATTTTGGTACCTCTAATTCAAAGTAATGAAAGGAAGAGTCTAATTATGGCACAGAATGTCCTTATTCTCTATTATTCGCAGTTTAACAACACTGCTAAGTTAGCAACTCAAATTCATCAAGCAACCGGTGCAGATATCTTGCGTATCCAAGTAGCGGATCACACATTTCCTGATGATATGACGGCCACTGATGATGTATATAAGAAGCAACGTTCCACCAACCAATTACCCACTTTGACCACCAAACTGCCACCACTGGACGGCTATGATGTGGTGCTGGTTGGTGGCCCTGTATGGGATGGTCAAATTTCTTCACCAATCATGGCTGTCTTAAGGCAAATGCAAGGTTATCAAGGAGAAGTAGCACCATTTAGTAGTGGTTGGAGTGACACAGGGAACTACCAACAGGATTTTGTTGCCCACGCAGGTAAGTTACGCGTGGCTCCTGGATACCACGTTCTCACTCATGCCACGCCAAAGTTTGCGTTGAACACTCTTTCTTCCTGGTTACGTAAATTATAATTCATTATTTGTATTGATACACACTTATAATAGGCATTTCACATTTAGAATGGGACTCCATATACTAAGAATAGCAATTAGTTGAAAGGAGTCAGATTTCGATGGCAAAAAATGAAGATGCAGTAAAAAACGACATGTTTGGTTTTGGTGATAAGAACATCGCCTATGCTAAGTACTTTATTGGTACTAGTTACCTCAATGGTCTGGTGTCCCCAGATGATAATGTGGATGTAAACATTTCCAACGTTAACTTTGAACCTGGTTGCCGTAACAATTGGCATATCCATCACGATGGTTTCCAAATTTTACTGGTTACGGCTGGTGAAGGATGGTACCAAGAAGAAGGCAAACCTGCGCAATTGTTAAAACCCGGTGATGTAGTAGCAATCCACGAAGGTGTTAAGCACTGGCATGGGGCTACCAAGGATTCCTGGTTTTCACACATTGCAATCACCAAAGGAACCAGCGAATGGTGTGAACCAGTTGATGACGATTACTACGATAAATTAAGTAAATAATACTGAATACGAAAATAAGGCCCTGGCGCGTTAATCGCGTGAGGGCCTTAAATATTATGTTAACCTTCGTAAACGGACCGTTTTAAAATGCCCACATAGGGGAGATTACGGTAGAGACCATCATAGTCAAGACCGTAGCCCACAATAAATTCATTGGGAACTTTGAAGCCGACATAATCACCCTCGACCTCAACTTCACGACGATCTGGTTTATCTAATAATGCACAAATTTCGATACTCTTGGCCCCTCGATCAGCTAATAAATGTTTGAGGTAATGGAGGGTGTGACCAGTATCAATGATGTCCTCCATAATGATCACAGGTCGGTTGGTGACGTCGTGGGACAAATCTTGAACGAGTTGCACCTGGCCAGAAGACTGGGAACCTTCCTCATAACTAGAAACATCTACATAGTCCAAGTTGAGTTTGAAGGCGAGTCGCTTCATCATGTCAGTGGTAAAAACCATCGCACCGGTCATAACTGATACCAGTACAGGAAACTCATCCTTGTACTTGTTGGTGATGGTCGCTGCTAACTGATCTAACCGTTCGTTGATCTGGTCTTGAGTGTATAAAACTTTTTCGATGTCGTTGTTCATTGAGATACTCCCTTATTGCTAAAGTTCGTGTTTTACGAACAATTATGTGTGATCTAAACTTATTGACGTTAGAATTTTACCATAAAACGAACGAATTTAAAGGGGAAATCAAAATAAAAAAGCAAAGGATTTGAATGGTAATCAAAATCCCTTGCTTGATGGGTACAATTTAATCTGCCCAGACCTTCTTAGCAATGTTAAAGGTGGACCAGGCATTTGGCCAACCAACGTAGAAGGCCAATTGAGTAATCATTTCGGCAATTTCTTCCTTGGTAATACCGTTCTTCTTTGCTGTTTGCATATGATATGGCAGCTGTTCAAAGGCACCCTTAGTGATAAGGGCAGTGACGGTCAAGAAACTTCGGTCACGGGGACTCAGCTCCTTTTCACGTGACCAAACTTGTCCAAACAATACATCATCGTTTAATTCAGCGAACTTGGGTGCAAAATCACCAAGTTGGTCACGACCAGCTGTTTGTTTTTTAGCCATAGTAAAAGACTCCCTTCGTATTCTTACTACTTACAATATAGCGCGATTGTCGTTAAATGAGAAATGCTAATAATAAGTAATAACTAATGCCCAAAGTGCATAATTGTCACCTGAGCATTAAAAATAAGGCGCGCATTTCTCTTGAACTCAGTCTACCGTTGACCAGGTATCTTGAAGTTGATGAATTAGTGACGTGAGCCGGACTTGCTCACTGGTCAGGTAGCAAGCATAGAACTTTTGGTGGGCAAGATCATCGGTGAAGGAAACCTTAATTCGATCCTTTGGCAAGCGTACCGTGTTTGGCAAAAGCAACCAGTCCCTCAAGTAAATAATTTTCAATCATTTGAGTTCTCCTTAGTATAACTAATATTTATACTAGCATGATAAATAAGTAATTTTCAAACCGGGACAAAGCCAATACAATAAATCATGAAAGTTGAAATTCAAGGAGGAATAGTAAATGGCAAAGGTCGTAATTTTAACCGGGAGTCCGCATAACCCGGGTACATCGAAAACATTAGCTGATGCATTTGAAAAGGGTGCTCGAGAAGTCGGCAATGATATTTACCGCTTTGATGCTGGCCTGCAAGGACCCACCGAGCCGCACTTTCTTCAGTTGAAGAAAACTCCGGGAATGGAAGTTGGTATTCCTGATACTGATATTGTCGAAAAAGAGGTGATTCCCCACCTCTTAGAAGCTGATGTGGTTGTACTAGTTTCTTCCTTGTACTACTTCGGGATTAATGCTCAATTGAAGACGGTGATTGACCGTTTCTACAGCTACAACCATGAATTAAAGGATAAGCACTCAGTAGTCCTCGTCAGTGGTTACGGCACTCAAGATGATTTAGCGGCCATTAAACTCCATATGGCCAAGCTGCAAAAGTATATGCGTTGGCCAAGTCTGGGGGATGTTTATGCTGATGACTAATGGAATGACCAAAAGCTAGCGCAGTTTGCTCAACAAGCATATCAAATTGGCAAGCGAATCAAATGAGGGGGGATTATTTATGACCGAATGGACAAGGGAAGAGGTTGCTGCTTTCGAGCAAGCACAAACACTGCAGAATCGGCCATTTAACCCGGACCACCAAACCTTTGAAGAAGATAACCCTGTGTGGGAAGTTACCGTTGATGGCAAGCTGTTTATCCGGGGTGCCCAGGGGGTTAATGATACTAAGTGGTACCAAGCTGGTGTTAACAACGGTGGCCAGATTGGCGTTAATGGCCAAAATTACCAGGTAAAGTATCTACCTGTCACCGATCAGACCACCATTGGTAAAGTCACTGCGGCCTACCAAAGCAAATATAATGGACAGTATCCAATTGACCTAATGGTGTCTGATAACGTTGCTGCGGCAACAGTGGAACTGGTTAAAAAATAAAAACATAAGATGTTGAATACCTATTATCAAAGATAAGATTGTTGTCACTAC